>JAWRKJ010000054.1:0-5348 GCA_040307025.1 Desulfovibrionaceae bacterium
GAGGGCGTAGCCCTTTGGCCGCCGGAGGCTTTCTTCCCCCTGTCCCCCTTTTTGACAGCTATTTGCCGGGCGGGAGGGCTTGGCAACCGCCCACGACCTGATTGACCAGGCGTTCGGGATTGTCGCCGGGGCCGAACTGGCCGGCCGGGATGGTTTCGAAGGCCGGCGTGGGCTGGGGACAGGCCACGGGCACGCTCTGGCCGAACCAGCGTCGGGCCAGTTCCTCGGCCAGCAGGTTGCCGACCCAGGCGTTGCCGGCGATGCTCCAGTGTGTATCCGGTACGTAGGTGGGTTCCCCGGTCGGGGTGCGCTCGGACAGGCAGGGGGTCAGGTCGAGCACGTCGCAGACGGGGAGTCCGACCTGTTTGGCCAGTTCCAGGGTGAGCCGCCGGGGCAGGGACAGGTCGATGTCGCTTGGCGCGAGGTGCATGGCCTGGCGCGTCCGGGCGGCGATGTCCGGGGATATCACGCAGGGTGGCGGGCTCAGGGTGACGAGCACCGGCACACCCTTGGCCGCGAAGCGGGACAGGATCGCCAGATTGAGCCGGTACCAGGGCAGGGCGTTGTCCTGCCGGTAGAGAAGCGTGCTGTTGTAAGGCTGCAAATTGATCCGGTGCTTGACGTCGATGCGCTCCTGGCTCAGCTGGAGCATGGTGCGGTAGCCTGGGGGATTGGGGAACTCGCCGGTCGGGTCGGAAATGTGGAACACGCGGCTGAGCACCGGAGACCGCAGCATCTCGTTGAGGATGTCGGCCTTGAGATAGTCCAGGAAACGGAAGGCGTAGAGATAGGGCACCAGGGTGTTGGGGCCGTAGGGCAGGCCGCGCATGCACAGGGACCGGAGCCCGGCCTCGATGGCCTTGGGGTCGTAGGGGATGTGGCGCACGTCCTCGAAGTCGTTGCCGATGAAAATGTTGCTGAGGATCGCGTCGTATTCCAGGGCCTGGGTCCAGAAGAAAATGTTGTTGATGTATTCCGGGAAGGACACGCCGGGATAGCCCAGGTTGATCACGCGCACCGTGCGGCCCAGGCGTTTTGAAAGCTCCCGTTCGAGGACCGCGCAGAAACTCAGGTTCGGGTCGGTGATGGCATAGGTGTAGGAGTCGCCGAAGGCGAGAATCCGGAATTCCCCCGGGGCTTTTTTCCGGGTGATGCGCTCGCCGTGGTCGTTGAAAAGCAGGGTGGCCGGATCATAGGTGCCGGCCTGCATGGAGACGTAGGACAGGAGATGGTCCCGCTCGTAGCGGCGGAACAGAACATCCACGATCCAGCAGGCGAGCAGCACCTGGGCCGCGAGCAGCAGGCCGACAAGAACGAATTTACGCATGCGGTGCGACATCATGGGCCATACGCGTGGCGTTTGGAGACAAGGACGGATCGGCCGAGCCGATCAGCGCCGCGTGATCGCGCCCTCGCTCGCGAAAAACACAGTGCCGGCAGGCGGTTGTCCTGCAGCCGGCAGGGCCGCCCGGGCCTTGGAAGACCCGTACAGCGCTTTATAGCCAAAGGAGACGGACAGATCGCCGGCCGCCGCGACCGGATCGGGATGCAGCTCGAAGGAAAAGGGCATGGCCGCATCCGGGCGCAGGGGCATCCCCCGGTAGGTTTTGTCCGCCTGGGCGACCACATTGCCCGAGGCATCCCGCAGGAAGACCGTGATGGTCAGTTCCTCCAGCCGGTCGGCCCAGGACGGCAGCACGGCCGGGACCGGGGTGGCCATGCCGCGCAGGCCGTAGGCTTCGCCGCTGAGGTAGGCGGTGTAGGCGAAGCGCCAGTACTTCGTGATCACCGTCTCGGCCAAACCGGCCCGCCAGGGCTTGGCTTCGAGATGGGCCACGGAAATCCGGGTGCAGCCCGCTCCGGCCAGACCCAGGGCCGCGACAAAAAGCAATGGCAGAAGGACGCCCGCCAGGTCCAATGGCCGTGCGCGCATAATCGTTCCTCGCCGCGATCAGCTTGCGGTTTCCCCGGCCACGAGCATGGCGGCCAAGGTCAGGTCCACCTTGGGCGGCCGGCCCGGCCGGCTGCCCCACAGATCCATTTCCAGTCCGGCCAGGCGGCGCAACAAGGGCGTGCGGTCCATGGCCGGAAAGTTGTCCGGACGGGCCGCGGCCAGGCGTTGGCAGGGCCCGCAGCCGGGAAATTCCCGGATGCCGCCTGGTCCGAGCAGCACGTTGGGCACGCCGTGGAGCCGGCAGATCATAAGCCGGTGGTCGTACAGGCCGCACAGCCCGTCGTCGTTGACCGGGCACATGAGACGCGGGATTTCGCCCCGGGCCAGACACGCGGCCGTCTCGTCGCAATACGCCCGGGCTCGGGCCAGGTAGTCGGCCCGGCGTGCCTCGGGCAGGGTGCGCAGCCCTTCGAGCAGGGAGAGCCACTCCACGTGGGTGTGGTGCTGGAAATAGCTCGTGCAGCAGTTTTCGGCACAGCCGGCGCACGACAGGCCGGCCGCACCGGCGGCCGCCACGTAGGCCGTGTCCATGTCCGCGTACAGGCCGGTCAGCTTGCGCAGCACGGCGCGGACACGGGAAGCGGGAAAGGAAGGAATCACCGGTTGATGCCTCGCAGAATGTTTTCGACGCAGGTCTCGGGCGTGACCCCGCAGCTGACCACGGTCAGGTCCGCCGCCGCCTCGTAGAGCGGCTGGCGCGCGGCATGGACCTGGGCCAGACTCTGACCCGGTGGGATGACGAAGGCTCTTTTGCGCACATCGCCCACCCGGGCCAGGAACGTGGGCAGGTCGATGGCGAGATACACCACCGGCCCGCTCTGCTTGAGCCGGGCCATGGCCTTGGGGCAGTAGACCACCGAGCCGCCCGTGGCCACCACGCACCGTTTGACCGACAGGTCGGAGACGACGTCCTCTTCCAGGTGCAAAAAACCGTCCGGCCCGAGATCATGGAGCAATGTGGCCAGACTCTGGCCCCGGGTGGCCTCGATGAGTCGGTCCGTGTCCAGGCAGGCCCAGCCCAGCCGGCGGGCCAGCAAGGTGGCGAGCGTCGACTTGCCGGCGCCGGCCATGCCGATGAGGCTGACGCAATGTTCGTCGGATACCCGGTCGAGAAATTCTGGTTGCATGGTCTTCACTGCCCAGGGGAGAAGCGGTCTGAGGCACCCTAGCCTTTTTCCAACGGAATTCAAACAGGAGCCTTTCGCGTTGTCAGGGCCCCGGCCTTTGGCTAAAGAGAACCGACCGCGCCGCCTTTGAGACGGCCTGCGGTGTGGAGGAAACCATGTCCGAAAGCGCGGAGCGCTTGATTCTCGAGTACGCCACGGAAGGCGCGGAGCTGCGAACGCGGTTTTTCGCGGACAACGCCGCCCTGGTCGACCAGGTGGCCCGGGCCCTGGCCGTGTCCCTGGCCCGGGGAGGCAAGATCCTGTTTTGCGGCAACGGCGGATCGGCTGCCGATGCCCAGCATTTGGCCGCCGAATTCGTCAACCGGTTCGAGCTGGAACGCCCGCCTCTTCCGGCCCTGGCCTTGACCACCGACACTTCCGTGCTTACCGCCATAGGCAATGACTACGGATTCGAGCAGGTGTTCGCCAAACAGGTCCAGGCCCTGGCCTCGCCGGGGGATGTGTGCGTCGGCATCTCCACCTCCGGCAACAGCCCCGATGTCCTGGCCGCCTTGCGGACGGCCCGGGAAAAAGGCTGCCTCACCGTGGGCCTGGCCGGACGCAACGGCGCCATCGTGCCGCTTTGCGACTATGCCCTGCTCGTGCCCCACGACCGTACCGCCCTCATCCAGGAGGTCCACATCACCGTGGGCCACCTGCTGTGCAAGCTCACCGACCATTACCTCTTCGAGGCGGTCATGGAGCTTAGGCCGTATCTTGAGGAACGTTAGGGGCGGAGGCGCCAACCGGCTGCCGACCATTCCAGACCGGCGTCAATGGCTCGAAGGAGTGATTTGCCATGCCTATTTATGAATACAGTTGCGACGACTGCGGCGCCCAGTTCGAGGAGATCGTCTCCGCCAGCGCCACCACCTGTCCGTCGTGCCCCAAATGCGCTTCGTCCAAGACGCGCAAGCTCATGTCCACCTGCCGCACCCGTACCGGCGGCGGCCAGACCGGCGCCCGCACGGCCACGTCATCCTCTTCGGGCGGCGGCTGCGCCGGCTGCTCGGGAGGCAGTTGCGCGACCTGCCATTAGAAAGCGGCTGGGTTGCTGGGATGCCTTCGGCGACCAAAGGGCGCGCCCTTTCGGAAACCCGGGATAAAACAGCGGCGTTGCGGTGGAGCGGAAATTCGCAACCGCGGCCGTGAGGAAAAGCGGACAGTCCCATGCCTGAAAAACTCGTTATCGCCACCCGGGGCAGCAAGCTCGCCCTCTGGCAGGCCCATCACGTGGCCGATCGGTTGCGCGAAGCCCATCCCGGCCTCACCGTGGACCTGCTCCCCATCAAGACCAAGGGTGACAAGATCCTGGACGTGCCCTTGGCCAAGGTCGGGGGCAAGGGGCTGTTCGTCAAGGAGATCGAGGAAGCGCTGCTCGACGGCCGGGCCGACCTGGCCGTGCACTCCATGAAGGATGTGCCGGCCGAACAGCCGGTTGGGCTGGTGCTCGGGGTCATCCCCAAGCGAGAGGAGCCGACCGATTTGCTCCTGTCCGTCAGCTATGACAGCCTGGCCGCCTTGCCCGCCGGGGCCAAGGTCGGCACGAGCAGCCTGCGCCGCAAGGCCCAGCTGCTTGGGTTGCGCCCGGATCTCTCCATCGTGGACCTGCGCGGCAACCTGGATACCCGGGTTGGCAAGCTCCTTGCCGGCCAGTTCGACGCCATCGTGGTGGCGGCGGCCGGCTGCAACCGGCTCGGGCTTTCCGCGCCCAAAATGATCCGGCTCGGCCCGCCCGAATTCCTGCCCGCCGCGGCCCAGGGCGCCCTGGGCCTGGAGTACCGGGCCGGCGACAAGCGCACTGAAAAGCTCGTGGCCTTTTTCGACCATCCCGACAGCCGCGATGCCGTGGCCGCGGAGCGCGCCTTCCTGGGCCGGCTGGAAGGCGGTTGCCAAGTGCCCATCGCGGCCCATGCCGTGGTGAACGGCGACGACCTCGGCCTGGAGGGCCTGGTGGCCGATCCGGAAAACGGCGAGGTCTTTCGGGACAGCGTTGCCGGCCGGCGTAGCGAAGCGGTCGAGTTGGGCCGCGCCTTGGCCGATGCGTTGCTGGCCAATGGCGCCAAGGCCGTGCTCGATGCCGTCTACGCGGCTGAAAAAGCGGGCAGGGCACGGTAGGGAGAGCGGAGAAAAAGCGCCTCCGACGGCCGAAGGACTCCGTCCTTCGCAGTCCCGGGACCGGAGGGGATACCGCGATTCAGTTCATGGCTCTTTGAAGGCCCCGAAGC
>JAWRKJ010000055.1:0-4605 GCA_040307025.1 Desulfovibrionaceae bacterium
CCTGACAGTCAACTGGAGATCAGGGGTTGATCGGCGCGCCGGGGGCGGCCGGAGAGGAGATCGGAGCCGACGCAGGCTCGGCAGCGGGAGGCGTCGCAGACTGCTTAGGATCGGATTTCGGGGCCGGAGCCACATGGGCGTCGCTCAGGTAAATGAGCTGCATCTGGCCGAAATAACGGGAGACCCAGACCCATTTGCCACCAGCCGCCGTGATGTCGCCCTGGACCGTGCTCTTGAGGATATTGCTCCAATTGATACCGGCCAGGGACTCACTGGCGGGTGAGGCGCCGGCCCAGGCCTGTCCGGTGGAGGTGACGACCGCCAGGGCATTCGGATCGGGCGAAAAACGCATCAGGTTTCTCGGATCGAAAAAGGCCACCACGAGCCCGGTCCAATCGTTATGCTCGAAATACGGCATGGCGAGCATGACCACGGTCCCGAACTCGTCGGTGGTGACCGTGGCGGCCTGCTTGCGCAGCTTGTAGCGGTCGGCGAACTCAAGAAGGGGCGCAAAATCCAGGGGACGCATGGACGTGGACGGCGCCTGCATGCGGACTACGCCGGCATTGTCGAGCACGGCCACCCCGGACAACCAGGAATAGTTGGCCAAAAATTGCTGCGGCCAATCGGATTCCGGGGGCGTGTCCTGGCAACCCAAGGCCCGCATCATGTTCATGAGACGCTCATCCACCGGCATGAACAGCGCGGCCAGATGTTGGAGTCCCCTGTCCGATATGCCTTGGTCACTCAGATCAATGGTGGGGTCGACGTTGATATAGTGCCGATACAGTTTCTTGGTGCTGCGCCAGGTCGTCTTCATGGTGCTGCAACCGGCCAAGACAGCGAGACAAACCAAAGCCGCGAGGGCCGCGCTCACAGTACGTTTCAAGGCCATAACCTCATGATTTTCCGGATGTGGTAGACACAGGGGACGCCCGTGGACCGGGACGTCAGGCCTCGGACCGGGCCTCCAGGCGGCCGGCCAGAGCTTCCAGCAAGTTAATGAGCTTGGCCGCGCCCCGTTGCGGCGGCGCGTCCTCGGGAACCACGGCAACGGGTGCTGCGTCATCGACCTCGGGGGCAGACGCAGGCGCCAGGGCGGCGGCTTCGGCCTCCAGGGCCGCGCGCTCCGGACCGGTGGCCGACTCGATAAGCGCGTCGTAAATCTCCAAGGCGCCGTCGATGTCGCCCTGGCTGGCCAGCAACGAAGCCATGGTCCGGGTACGCACCGGGGTCTCGCGGGACTTGCCGGTCCGCACCGGGCTTCTGGCCGGGGCGGCACTGTCCGGGGCTTCGAGCAGATCCGCCAGTTCCATGACTTCACGGGCCCCGCGCAGGGGCGGCACGCCGGACACGGGTTCGGTCGCGGCGTGAAGCGATTCGGTTTCACCCTCCGAAACCGAATCCCGGACCACCGGAGCCGAAGTCAACGGCACCGACCCGGACGGGACGGCCGGTTCGGGTATGGCCGCGCCCCCGGGCGCCTCGGACGGGACCGGTGCGGACGGCGCTTCGGCCTCGGGTCGGGACTCGGAAGCCGCCTGGGTCAGACTGCGCAACCCCCGTTCCATGACCTCGGACCAAGTGAGGGAACCGTTTTGGAAATAGTGGCCCAGAAACAGCATGGCCAGGGACGGGTCCCGGCTGCGGGCGGCCGCGGCCTTGGACCACAGCAGCCAGACCGAGGGATAGCGCGCGAGCAGCCCGCCCACATCGGTAAAAACAGACTCGGCCTCCCCTTCCCGGCCCTGGCGGGTCAGGATGTCGATAAGCAGGAACTTGGCTTCCAGATGATCGGGATGAAAAGCGATCCCCTTTTGCAGCGCGGCCACGGCCGCATCCACGTGGCCTTCCTCGGCCAGTTCCCGGGCCAAGGGGAAAAAGACCTTGGAATTGGGTTCGATCTCCAGGACTTCCCGGTAAAGCTCGATTTTATTTGCCATCGGCCTTGTTTCCTTCCCTGGCCTTGTCGGGCTTCCCTTCGGAGGGGAACTGGTAGAGGATTTCGTTGTCCTTGAGGTAGTTCATCTGGGCTCGGGCCATTTTTTCGGTAAAGGCCCGGTCGGTTTTGAGCCAGCGGATTTCCTGGCTCAAATCGAGGGATTTCTCGCTGACGGCATCGAGCCGCTCCTGGAGTTGCGCATGCCGGTTTTTCAACTCAAGATAGGCAAAAATGCCGTTATCGCTCCAAATCAGATTATAGAGCAAAAAGATATTGAAAAAGATGAGGCCCGCAAGCAGGAAGCGTCGCCAGATCATAGCGTCCTATTGTACGACGTATTTTTTGGGCAGTCCGGTTTCATTTTGCTCCAACGGTTCCCGCAGTTCCTTGAGGAAATTTTCCGTGGCCGCCTCGATGCGGGCCACGTCCTGCTCCTCCACATCAATTTCCTCGACGTGGGACAAGAACATTTTCAGGATATTGAAGTCCCGCAACAGATAGTGTCCGAACTGGAGGCGTTCCAGATCCGGTTCCAGTTCGAGAATGGTGTGCAGGCAGTTGGAGATGCGGGCGGACAGGTTCTCGTCCCGCCGGCTCGCGGCGCGCCCCCCGCGGCCATGGCCGACCCGGAGGGGCCGGACGCGACGTCTGGCCAATTTGGCAATGTTTTTGGCTTTCATAGCGCCTTTTTCCCGGGGCTTGCGACGCCGGAATCGGCGGGCCGCGAAAGGCCCGCGGCTTCACGGGGTCCGATCAGCCGTTTACTGAATCCATAAAAGTAATTGCAACCGGATACAAGGGTCAAAACCAGGGCGGCGTACAAAAGCACATTGCCCAGGGGATTGGGATCGAATCCGTACCACGGATAGTGGAGCACGAGCGGGCACAGCGCCACCATCTGGAGGATGGTCTTGAGTTTGCCGAACTTGTCCGCGGCGATGATCACCCCCATGTCCGCGGCCACGGCCCGCAGCCCGGTGACGGCGATTTCCCGGCCCACGATGACCACGGCCACCCAGGCCTCCACCCAGCCAAGTCGGGTGAGCATGATCAAAAGCGAGCTGATCAGCAGCTTGTCGGCCAGGGGATCGAGGAACTTGCCCAGGGTGGTCACGAGATTGTGCCGCCTGGCCACGAAGCCGTCCACGATGTCGGTCAGGGACGCGATGATGAAAAAGAGCATGGCGGCAAGGCAGGTGGCCCGTCCCGGAAAATACAGCAGCAGCACGAGGATGGGCACGGCCCCGATGCGGGCAAGGGTCAGGTTGTTGGCGAGATTGAACATGGGCACGATGGTGGACCTTGCTTGGTTTACACGGGGCGATGGCAGGCACTTAAAGCAATACCCGGTCGGCGTAAAGTCCGAAGGAGCCCGCGGCGGACGCGAAACGTTCCCGCCGCCCCCCGCCGCGCGGCCCTCCCAGCCTGATCCGCACCATGGGGACTGTCGCGGCAGGCCGATTCCGACCGAACGCCCTGGCCGGCTTAGGGGCTCAAGGTGGCGGCCGCCTCCAGGCTGGACCGGCAGGCCGTGTCCACGGCCGCGGCCAGGGCCAAAAAAGCCTTTTTGGCCGGGGTGTCGCCGTCCAGCAGCACCACCGGCCGACCCAGGTCCCCGGCCACCACCGTGGCCGGATCCAGGGGCACGGCCCCCAGGAATTCAATGCCGCAATCCTTGGCCAGGGCCTCGCCGCCGCCTTTTTTGAACAGCTCGATCTCCCGGGAACAGTACGGGCACACGAGCCCGCTCATATTCTCGACCACGCCGAGGATGTTGGCATTGGCATATTGCAAAAAATTAATGGTCTTGCGCACATCGGCCAAGGAGACTTCCTGGGGCGTGGTGACGAGCAGGCACAACGCATCGGGAATGGTGCCAAGCACGGTCAGATGCTCGTCGCCCGTGCCCGGCGGGGAATCGATGACCAGATAGTCGAGTTCGCCCCAATCCACATCGGCGATGAACTGCCGGATGGCGGTGGTCTTCATGGGACCGCGCCACAGCACGGCCTGGTCCGGGTCGGTCAGCAGGGACTGCATGGACACGACAAGCAGGCCGTCACCGAACCGTTTGGGCGTGATCCCCCGGCTCAGATCGGCCTCCATGGCCCCGGTCAAACCGAGCATGCCCTGCACGCTCGGACCGTGCAGGTCCACGTCGAGCAGGCCCACCCGGCATCCCCGGGCCGCGAGAGCGCAGGCCACGTTGACGGCCACCGAACTCTTGCCCACGCCGCCCTTGCCGCTCATGACCACGATCTTGTAGCGGATGCGCGTGAGGGTGGAATGAATCTGCTGTTCCCGCGCCTCGTCCAGGGCCTTTTTGCGTTCCCGGGCTTCCCGGCCGCTGTACCGGCACGACTTCTCTTCAGGCATGACGTCTGCTCCCAACACCTTACCAGCCATGGGCCCCAACCAGATCGACGAACATGACCCCGCCCAGATCATGGGTCACCACCCGACCGGCCTCCTTGACCACCAGATACAGGGACTGGCCGCGCCGGGACGCTCCCACGGGCAAGACCATGCGGCCGGGGTCGGCCAGCTGGTCAAGAAGCGGCTCCGGGATTTTCGGACCGGCGGCCGTGACCAGGATGCGGTCGAACGGCGCCTCGTCGGGCCAGCCCAGGGTGCCGTCGTCGAGTTTGATGCGCACCCGCAGA
>JAWRKJ010000056.1:0-44652 GCA_040307025.1 Desulfovibrionaceae bacterium
CCTGGGCTACCCCGAGGGGGGAGGTGGTGGCGTTTGACCGCCGGTCCCCCTTGGGCCATAAGCCTTGCCGGGAGGCAGGGTTTTAATGGACACCACCATGCCGGGCGGCGGCCAAGTCGCCTGTTTTGAACGCATTATGGATTTGGTCGCGGGGAGCGGCGTGACGTTTACGCTCCACACACACCAGGCCACCCGCACCATGGCCGAGGCCGAGGAAAACCTCGACTTCGACACAGGCCGCATCGTCAAAACCATTGCCTTTGCCAGCCGGGATGGCGGACTGATCCTGGCCGCGCTGCGCGGTACGCGCAGGGTGTCCTATCCGGCCCTGGCCGGGCTTTTCGGCCTCAAACGCCGGGATATTGCCGCACTTTCACCCGAAGAGGTCGTAGCGCGCCTTGGGGTTGCCCCGGGGAGCGTCTCGCCGCTTGCGCCGTATCCGGCGGGCACGGCCCTGGTCATCGATACCGACGTGCTCACCATCGCCCCGACGCTTTATTGCGGCACGGGCCGGCCGGACCGCACCCTGGAGCTGGCACCGGCCGATCTTGTCCGCATCGCGGGCGGCCGGGTCGAGGGGTTTTCCCATTGATGCGGCCTGTGGGCGGAGCTGCACCCGAAGCTTTTTGATTCCCAAAACGTCTCCCTCCCTGCACAGGAGGTCGTATGTTATTCCTCAAGTATTGCTTGAAAGGTTTGGCGCTGCTGGGGCTGCTGGCCGCATGGCCTCCCGTGGCCCGGGCCGGCGGTTCCGAACAGGTTTTCGCCGCTTTGTGGTCGCCCGAGTCCCTGGCCTCGGTTGCGGCCGAAAAAAAATCCGGCAAGCGCGGGGAACCGGACCGTTCGGGCCCGGCTGCGGTTACGGCGCCGGTCATGCCGCCGCTGCCCGAACGGCTCCAGGGCTCCATCCGCCGGGTGGACACGGGCGGGATCAAGCGCGTGGCCCTGACCTTCGACCTGTGCGAGTTGGCCGACCAGACGTCAGGCTATGACGGGGCCGTGGTCGATGCGTTGCGCGCCGCCGGGGCCAAGGCGACCTTTTTCGCCGGCGGCAAATGGATGCGTTCCCATCCCGAACGGGCCAGGCAGCTGCTTGCCGATCCGCTGTTCGAGATCGGCAACCATGCCTGGACCCACGGCAATTTCGGCCAATTGTCGCCCGAGGCCATGGCCCGGGAGATCGGCTGGACCCAGGCCGAGTATGCGTTGCTGCGGGAAGAGGTCGTGAAACGCGCCCGGGAAAAGGGTCTGCCCGAAGCCGAAATCGACAAAATTCCGGTGGCGCCGGTGCTTTTTCGATTTCCGTACGGCCGCTGCCGGCCCGAAGCTTTGGCCCAGCTCGCCGGACAGGGGCTGGCCGCCATCCAGTGGAGCCTGACCACCCGGGACCCGGAAGCGGCCACCACGCCGGAGCTGGTGCTTAAAAACGTTCTCGACCGGGTACGCCCGGGCGACATCATCATCGGCCATGCCAACGGCAATGGGCACGGCACGGGCCAAGCCCTGCCGCAACTCATCATCGAATTGCGCCGGCGCGGTTACACCCTGGTCACGGTCAGCGAGCTTTTGGCCTCGGGCCGGCCCGTGATCGCCTCGGACTGCTACGATGTCCACCCCGGTGACACGGCCCAATACGACCGCATTTTTGGCGATGGCACCACCCATCCGCACAAAAAAAGCGGGCCCCGGCCCGAGCCGCGACCCGCTGTGCAATAAGGATGGTGCTACGGGAGAGAAGGGAAGGCGATGCCTCCGGCGGTCTGGAATCCCGGAAGGAAGACGGGTTGGGGCTATTGGGCCGGAGCCGCTTCCTTGGTCTCCTGGGGCGCCGGGGCAGCCTTGGCGTCCTTGTCCGCGCGCTCGTAGGTGGTGATGGAAGCGACCTTGGCGTTGGTGCCCGCCTCCAGATAAATCAGCTGCAAGGAATTGGCGCTGTTGAGCCGGCCGGTGTAGGTGCCGTCGTCGTCCGCCATGGATACCAGATGGCCGTGGATCACGCCGAGCACGGTCTCCTTGCCCTTGGCCGAGGCCTTGGTTCCGTAAAACGTTTGCCCTTCCTGCTTTTCGATGGTCAGCGTGAAGTCCGCGCGCAGGAATTTGGGCGCGGTCGAGGGCTCGGTATGGCCGAGCTTGCCCATGGCCACGGATTGACTGGTACCTTTCCAGACGCCGGTCAGATCGGGCACGGGTTTGTCGTTTTTTTCCTTTCGGGCAAAGGCCGGCAGGGCCATGAGCAAGGTGAGGAGCAGGGCGAGCAGAACGGGAAGGGAACGTTTCATGAGACGACCTCCTTGGGTGTCCTGATTCGGGAAAGGCGCTGTTCGTTGTCTTGACGCATGACGTTATTTCGCAGCCCTGTCCACCAGAGAGACGATGGACTTGTCGGGCACGCCGCCGTGGAAGGACAGGCCGATCTCGCAGGTGCGGCTGTTGCTGTAGCCGGCGGTGGTGGTGGCCGGCAGGCGCGACCGCAGGTCGGCCAAGGCCGAGGCATTGAGTTCCGGGCAGAAAAGCCCCGGGCGCCGGCGAATCCGCAACAATGGATGCCGCGCGGCACGATGACCGTGCGGGCGCAACGCTCGGCCGAAGCCGCCCGCAACAGCCTGGCTACTTCGTCCTCGGTCGTGGCCTTGACCACGATTTTCGGCACGAGTCGGTAAAAGCTCGCGTCGTCGCCCAAGGCAAGGTTGTGGAAGGGGCCGAGCAAGATCCGGTCGGCCGGAATGAAGGCTGTGATGCGGTCGAAAAAGGCGCGATGGGCCGGGGGCAGGGTGGCAAGCGAAGCGACGCGGGCCATAGAGGACGCTCCTCGGAAACGCGACAGGCGCGCGGTGTGCGGATGTCGCGACAGTATGCCATGGCCGGGGATGGTCCAATCCGGCTCCCTTTCTGGGCTTTCAAAGGCATCGTCCGTTGGCCGCCGGAGGCGTCCTCCCCCTTGACCCTCTAGCGCCAGTCAAGTCCGATGACGTGGACGGCCAGGGGGCCGTGCACGCCGCGCACATACATGAATTCGATGTCACCGGTGCTGGAGATGCCCGAGACGCAGGTGAGCGCGCTCGGCATGGGCCGGCCGTCCCGGGCGGCGATGAGGGCCGGCAGGTCGGCCAACAGCCGGGAACGCGCGACCAGGGCCACGTGCAGCCGGGGCACGAGGGGCACGGTGCGCGGCTGTTCGGGCCGGGCGGCCAGGACCAGCGTCCCGGTGGCGCACAGGGCCTGGTCCACGCCGGTCAGTCCCAGGTCCACATCGGCCAGCACCGGGCAGGGCCGTTCGTCCGCCCCGGCGGAATCGCGCAAGCGCACGCCCGAAGCTTCCAGAAAGGCGGGCGCGTCCACGGCCGCCAGATCGGGATGGTCTTCCCAGAGCACGGCTGTCTTGACGTTGTGGCGGGCGAGGACGGCGCCGAGGATCGTTTGGGCTTCGGCCGGATCGGCCGCCAGGTCGAAGGGCACGGCCAGGCGGGCCAGGGCCTCGGCAAAGGTGGTGAAATCCGTGGGCGGTACGGGCCGAGCCTCGGGAAGGCCCGGAGCGGCCGGCCGGGGCAGGCCGTGCCGTGCCTGGCGCAGACGGTCGAGAATGGCCTGGCGGGCGGTATCGCTCATGACCGGCCTCCCTGTTTGCGGATGCGGGAAAAGGGTCGGACCAGCCCCGGGAAACGCCGGCCGCGCAGATAGCGTCCAAGATGCGTCCGGGGCGCCAGCCGGGGCAGGCAGGCCAGCCCGGGACCGGCCAACCGGCCAAGGGCCGCCGCGCCGGTGAACAGGGCCGGGTGGCGGGCCAGACCGGCGAACAGGCGCGTGGCCGGATCGTCGGCCTTGGCCGACAGGCGCTCCCGCAAGGTCTGGAGCAGGGCCGGATGGTCGATGCCTGCCGGGCAGGCGGCGGCGCAGGCGCCGCAATGGGTACAGGCAAAGGGCTGGCGCGGATCGCCCGGGGCATGGGCCAGGAGCGGCGAAAGCACCGAGCCCATGGGTCCGGGATAGACCGAGCCGTAGGGATGGCCGCCCAGGCGCTGGTAGACAGGGCAGACGTTGAGGCAGGCCCCGCAACGCACGCAGCGCAGGATGTCGCGCAGCTTCGGATCGGCCAGGATGTCCGAACGGCCGTTATCCAAAATGACCAGATGCAGTTCCCGGGGGCCGTCGGTCTCGCCCGGCCGGCGCGGACCGGTCAAAAACGACAGATGCACGGGCAGGACCTGGCCGGTGCCGGCGATGGGCAGGATGTCGAGCACGGTTGCGGCATCGGAGAGACTCGCCACCACCTTTTCGAGGCTCATCAGCGCCACCATGATGGGCGGGCAGGTGGTGGAGAGGCGGATATTGCCCTCGTTTTCGAGCAGCACGATGGTGCCGGTTTCGGCCACCGCCATGTTGGCGCCGGTGATGCCGGCATCGGCGGCCAGGAATTTTTGGCGCAAGGCCTCCCGGGCCACGCGCGTCATGGCCGGGATGTCCTCGCCCGTGCGCCCCAGGGTGCGTACGAACAGTTCCGAGACTTGCGCCCGGGACAGGTGCAGGGCCGGAGAAATGATGTGGGACGGGGTGTGGCCGGCGAGCTGGATGATGTATTCGCCAAGGTCGGTTTCCACGGCCTCTATACCGGCCGCGCCCAGGGCCTGACGCAGGCCGATCTCCTCGCCGATCATGGACTTGCCCTTGACGGCCAGGCGCACGCCCCGGCTTTTGAGGAGTCCCGTGACCAGATGCGCGGCGGCGGCGCCGTCCTCGGCCCAATGGACCTTCCCGCCGGCGGCCGTGACGTTGGCTTCCAGGGTTTCGAGCAGGTCGGGCAGGGCGGCCAGGGTGCGTTCGCGCACGGCCTTGGCCCGGTCGCGCCGGGCGTCGAAGTCGGTGAGCCTGTCCACGGTGTCGCGGCGCAACTGGCGGATGTGGGCCATGGCCTGGCGCAGCACGCCTTGGAGCTCCCGGTCGGCCAGGGTTGTGGCGGCGGCGGCGCCGAAATCGTAGCCGGATCGGGTCATGACGCACCTCCGCTGGCCAGGACCTCGGCCAGGTGCAGGGCTTTTACGGGCAGGCCCCGTTTGACCATGACCGAGGCGATGTTTTGCAGGCAGCTCGGTTCGGCGCAGATGACGGCCGTGGCGCCGGTCGCGACAATGTCATCCACCTTGTCCTCCACGATGGCCTGGGAAAGTTCCGGATAGCTCAGGGAAAAGGCCCCGCCGAAGCCGCAGCAGTCCTTCGGGTGGGCCATCTCCACGAGTTCGAGGCCGCGCACCTGGGCGAGCAGGTCCCGGGTGGCCTGCCCGGCCCCAAGACCCCGGGTGATCTGGCAGGATTCGTGCAAGGTGGCCCGCAGCGGCAGACTCGCCCCGAAATCGGTCCGACCGAGCCGCTCGACCAGGAACTGTCCCAGTTCGAAGGTGCGGGCGGCCATGCGCTTGGCCCGGTCCCGGCGGGGATCGTCGGCCGGAAACAGATCGGGATAACGGCGTACCATGGCCGTGCACGAGCCAGATGGGCAGACCACGACCGCGGCGTCCGCAAACAGGTTGAGGAACCGTGTGGCCAAGGGGCGGACCAGATCGGGCCGGCCTCGTTTGTAGGCAAGCTGGCCGCAGCAGGTCTGCCTGTCCGGTACGACCGGTTCCAGGCCGGCCGCGGTCAGGACCCGCAGGGTGGCCACCCCGATCCGGGGCAGGACGTGTTCGACCAAACAGGGGATAAAAACATGGACCTTCACCGGGAAAACGCCTCCTTCAGGGTGCGAGCGCACCGTACTCCATGGTTATTTTCGGTCAAGCGCCATGAACGGGGACGGCTCAGGAACAGTCACGCCGGAAGTGGAAAACGGCCGTATCTTGACAAATTCCGTATGGCTCCGTAGAGAAACCGCCACTTTTTCCATGTAGGGGCTCTCCCGTCAGGGTTGCTTGCGCCCTATCCCGGACGACCTTGCAGTCGTCAGGGGAAACCTCAACAACGAGTATATGGTATGAATCTTTGTATCGTGGGTACCGGGTACGTCGGTCTGGTCAGCGCCGCCTGTTTTGCCGAGATGGGCAATGATGTCTGCTGCGTGGACACCAATCCCACCATTGTGGAAAACTTGCGGGTCGGCAAAATCCATATCTACGAACCGGGACTCGACGAACTGGTCAAGCGCAACGTGGCCGAAGGCCGGCTGCGTTTCACGACCCAGGTGTCCGAGGGCATGGAGAATGCGCTTTTCGTCTTCATCACCGTGGGAACCCCGCCGCGTGAAGACGGTTCCTGCGATCTGTCCTATGTCTATCAGGTGGCCACGGATATCGGCGCCAATATGAAGGATTACAAGATCGTGGTGGATAAATCCACGGTCCCGGTCGGCACGGCCGACGAGGTGCGCAAGATTATTGCCGGCGAACTGGCCAAGCGCGGCGAAGCCATCGAATTCGACGTGGTGTCCAATCCCGAGTTCCTCAAGGAAGGCGACGCCATCAACGACTTTTTCAAGCCGGACCGGGTGGTGGTCGGCACGGACAACGTGCGCACGGGCGAGCTGCTCAAGGCGTTGTACGCCCCGTACGCCCGCAGCCGCGAAAAAGTCATCGTCATGGGCGTGCGTTCGGCCGAAATGACCAAGTACGCGGCCAACTGCATGCTGGCGACCAAGATCTCGTTTATCAACGAAGTGGCCAACATCTGCGAGAAGGTCGGGGCCGACGTGCGCGAGGTGCGCATGGGCATCGGTTCGGACCACCGCATCGGTTACCAGTTTATTTATCCGGGCCTGGGCTACGGCGGCTCCTGCTTTCCCAAGGACGTCAAGGCTCTCATCGACACGGCCCGGCAGTATGAATTCGAGCCCCAGCTGCTGGCTTCCGTGGACGACGTCAACAAGCGCCAGAAGCACAAGATCTCGGAAAAGCTTGAAGCCTACTTCGCGCCCCAGGGCGGCTTGGCCGGTAAGACCCTGGCCCTGTGGGGCCTGGCGTTCAAGGCCAACACCGATGACGTGCGCGAGGCTTCGTCCTTTGAACTCATCAAGGATGTAACCGACAAGGGCATGCGTGTGCTGGCTTTCGACCCGGTGGCCGGGCCCAACACCCGGGTCCATTTCGCCGGCAATGATCTGCTCACCGTGGTCGACGAGCAGTATGCCGTCCTGGACGGCGCTGATTGTCTGGCCGTGGTCACCGAGTGGAACCAGTTCCGCAACCCGGATTTCGAGCGCATCAAAAAGACCCTCAAGGCCCCGATCATTTTCGACGGTCGCAACCTCTATTCGCCGTCGCTCATGGCCGACCTCGGTCTGGCCTATTTCTGCATCGGCCGTCCGACGCCCAAGCTCGCCTAGGCGACTGTCCACGAACCAAACCGGGAAAATCCCGGCCTACGGAAAAGCCCCCTCCCAGCACGCTGGGAGGGGGCTTTTTCTGGTCCGGCGTCAGGGAAGTCAGCCGGAATGTGTTTTTCGGGAAGGGATTCCAAAGGGGAAAATCCCTTTTGGCCGCCGAAGGCGTTTGCTAGGTATCCATCCTGGCCGTCCGGGTCTCGCCGTTGCTGCGGCCGTCGAGCACGTGCTTGTAGTACTCGGCGTACAGCGACAGCATGACCATGGCGAAGCCGAGCACCAGCGGGCCGTAGAGGATGCCCAGGGCGCCGAAGAATTTGATGCCGCCGATGATGGACAGAAACACCCAGAAGGTGGACATGTTGGAGCGGTTTTTCATGAGCAGCGGCCGGATGATGGAATCGATGCCCGACACCACGATGGCCCCCCAGCCGACCATGAACAGGCCCCATTGCCACTGGCCGGTCAGGCCCAGATAGATGGCCACCGGCAGCCAGATGACAGCCGTGCCCACCACCGGGATCAGGGAGGCGAACCCCATCATGCAGCCCCAGAAAAACGGCTGGATGCCGACGATGAAAAGCCCGAGCCCACCGGCCGCGCCCTGGGCCAGGGCAATGATGAACGCCCCGAGGATCACGGACTTGGCCACGTCGTCGAGCTGGTGGAAAATGCGATCCTCCTGCTCTGTGGTCAGGGGGAGCAGGTAGCGCAGCCGTTCAAGCATCCGGTCGCCGTCCCGGATGAGAAAAAACAGCACGAAAATGAGGAGGATGAAATTCATCGTCTGCACGACCACGTTGCCGAGGACCCGGGTGCCGCCGTCGAGGAGGATCTGGCCGGCGGTCTTGGAAATGTCGAGCAGATCGGCGCGCAGGGCCAGCTTTTTGATGTCCAGGAAGGGCAGATGGGTCTGGATCCATTGCAGGTAGGGGGCGATGGCCTCGTGGCTGAAGAAGGTGTTGAAGTCCGTGGCTGCGAGCCTGGCCTGGAGGGCGTTGACGGATTGCACCCCTTGGGCCAAAAGTGCCCCCAGGAAGAAGAAAATTGGAATGATGATGCAGGTGAAAATAAGCCCGGTGGTGAGCAGCGCCGCAAGCGTCGGGCGCATGCGACAGCAGCGCAAAAGCCGCCTGTGCGCCGGCCGGAACAGCGTGGCCAGCACCACCCCGATGATGAGGATGTCGACGAACGGTCGCAGCACGATAACGGCCAAGCTCAGGGAGACGACCAGGATGAGCAGGAGGAAGGCGGTAAAGAAATGTTGGCGTTGGTAATCCATGGCGCATGATGTAGCAAAGTCCGCCGGGCTCGGGAAGGGGCCGACAGGCGGGGAAGCCGATCGACCCAAAACCGCCACGGAACTGGAGACGGCCGACCGGCTGGCCTCCTGGCCGCGCCCGGGACAGGTGGACCTGACCGGGGCCGTCCTCGGGGGACGGCCTGGGCCGGCCACGGAAATCCGGGCCCGGGAATGGCGGCTCGTACTGACGGCCCGGGGCATTCCCCATTTTCTGCGCCGCCAGGGCGAGGGATGGCGGTTGGCCGTTCCCCAGCGCTTTGCGGACGAGGCCCTGGCCGAGATCACGGCCTACGCCACCGAACGGGCGGCCCGCCCCTTGCCCGATCCCGAGGCCGTGGCCATGAGGCCGGTGGTTTGGCCCGGCGTGCTGGCCGTGGTCGGCGTGTTGACCGGTTTGTTCGGACTGCTGCTCGGCGGGGTTGCGCCGTTCGGGCATTCCGTGGACTGGAAGGGCCTGGGCGCCGGCGATTCTGCGACCATGTTGGCCGGCCAGTGGTGGCGGGCGGTCACCGCCCTGACCCTGCACGCCGATCCGGCCCATTTATTTGGCAATGCCGTTTGCGGCGCGCTGTTTTTGAGTCTTTTGTGCCGGGAGACCGGGGTCGGCCTGGGCTTTGCCTTATGCCTGGCCGCCGGGGCACTGGGCAATGTGGCCAAGGTCGCCATCCAGGGCCCGGGCCTGCATTTTCTCGGCGCGGCCACGGCCGTGTTCGGCGCCCTGGGCGCCTTGGGCGGGGTGCGGCTTGCGAGCCGGGGCCACAAGCTCTGGGGAGGGCGCTCGGCCACGGTCGGAGCCGTGCTCATGCTGCTTGCCATGCTCGGCGCTGGTTCCGAAGATGGCGGCGCCGTGGATCTGGCCGGCCATCTGTTTGGCTTCACGGCCGGGGGACTGCTCGGCTTGGCGGCTGGGTGGCGGATCGAGCGCGCCGGACGTCCGGGGCCGGTGGCCCAGTCCCTGGTGGGGCTGGTTGCCTGGTGCGTGCTGGCCGGGGCCTGGGGATTGGCGGTGTTCCGCTAGTCGGGCCGGACAGGAAGCCTTTGCCATGAGCGGTATTTTCGGGTAAGGCCTCGCGGTGTCGCTGGTGCGCGCTTCTTGGCGCGGACAGCGGTCGCGATCCGTCGCCGGGAGAGGGGAACCATGAGTTTATCGGGCCTCGTGTACGAGGGTGAAGATATCCGTTACCGCACGGGCAAGCACTGGGTGGTGCTGTTCAAGGCCATCCTCCTGTTCGTTTTGGCCCTGATCGTCTGGTCCAGCGAACCGGCACTGACCAAGCTTTTCCAGTTCAAGGCGCCCGAGGAGCTGGAAAAATTTTTGCCCAGGATCATCGGCGCCACGGTGTGGCTTGTGCGCTATGTGTTTTTCCTGCTGTTCACCTTGCTTGCCCTGGCCCGCCTGTTTTCGTTTTTCACCGTGCGGGTGGCCCTGACCGATAAACGGCTGTTGTGCGACGACCTGCTTTTTGGTTCCTACTCCCTGGATCTCGGCAAGATCGAATCGGCCAAGTGCGAACCCGGATTTTTCGGAGGACTCTTGGGATACGGCAAACTGGTGCTGACCGCGTCGAGCAGCCACCGGCTGGTCATTTCCAACATGCGCCGGCCCGAGGTTCTGGTACAGGAAATCTTCGCCGCCAAATAAGCGTGCCGCGGGGGGAGACGAAGGCCCGTCGGCCCCGGCCCTAACCGGAAGACGTTTCCCGCGTCGGGGATTTGTCGCGCATGTATCTCTATCGCAAGCCCATCAAGCATTACGGCATCCTTTTCAAGCTGCTGGTGGTTTTCATCGGCATTATGGTGGTGGCCTATTTCACCACCTCGAACCTGCTGATTTCCATCAAGGATTCGGTCAATATCTCCCGGGACATCGTCAAGGTCCGCTTCGAGGTCCTGTCGATCTCCCAGCGCCTGATCGACAGCCTGCTCGCCATGGAGGAAAACCAGAAGAAGTACGAAATCCTCCATTCCGACGAATACAAGAAGAACTTCATGACGGCGTTGTCCGAATACAAAAACGCTATCTGGAGCATTCTCTGGTTTCGCTACGAGGAGGGTTTCGGCGCCTGGGACAAGCTGCACGGCGAATTCAACGAGGCCTTTCCGGACCTGGCCCAGGGACGCGAGCTCACCGGTGAGCCCTGGATCGACCAGGAACGGCTCAATACCTGGATGCGCATCGTGGTCGGCGCCCGCCAGGAAAACGAGCGCGTCATCGAATCCGGCATGCGCGAGCTGTACCGCATCAGCGAAACGGCCGTGAATCGGGGTGTGACGGGCTTGGCCGTGTCCATCGGCGTTGGGCTCTTCGGCATTCTTTATTTGATGTATTCCTTGAGCCGTCCCCTGCGGGAATTGCGCCGGGGTATCCGGGCCTATACCCGCGACGGCCGGCTCGAACCCATCCGCATCCTGTCCCATGACGAACTCGGGGAACTCGGCGCGGCCTTTAACGACATGACCGTGCGTCTGCGTGACGAGGAACGCATGCGCACGGATTTCATCGACATGGTCAGCCACGAGATCCGCACGCCCCTGACCTCGATCCGCGAGTCGGTCAATCTCATGCGCGAGCGGGTCCTCGGCGAGGTCAACGAGCGCCAGAAGCGGTTTCTCGACATCGCCAGCAACGAGTTGCAACGCATCGCCACCTTGCTGACGAGCCTTTTGCGGGTGTCGAGCATGGTCTCCCAGATCGTCGATTTGGCGCCGACGCCGCTTAATCCCGAGGAACTGCTGCGCGACACCTTGGAAAAGGCCGCTCCGGCCGCCGAGGCCAAGGGGATCCGGCTCATCCCCCGGGTGGCCAGGGACATGGTGCCGGCGGTGGCGGACCGGGACATGCTCGGCCAAGCCCTGTACAACCTCGTGGGCAATGCCGTGAAATTTTCGCCCTCCGAGCGTTCGGTGACCGTGGGCCTGGAACTGGCCGATGGCGGCCGCAAGCTCCTTTTCAGCATCGCCGACGAGGGTCCGGGCATCCCGGAAGAGGAGCAGCGCCACGTGTTCAGCAAATATTACCGGGGCTCGCGCACCAAGCGAACCACGGACGGCATCGGCCTGGGCCTGTCCATCGCCAAGAGCATTGTCGAGGCCCATGGCGGGAATATCTGGTTGTCGAGCCTGCCCGGCAAAGGCTGCACGTTCTACTTTACAATTCCAGTGGATGGGGCAAGAGACTAAAATGGCCCATAACGTGATGCATCGAGTCTGTTTTGTTTCCTTCTTAAGCCGTTGTGGCCTGTTTTTGGCCATGGGCTTGGTGCTGGGCGGTTGCGCCAGGCCTGCCGGGCATCCCCCGGCCGAGCCCGCCACCGCTCTCAGCACGCAGTCCGAGGCCTGTTCCGCAGCGCCGGCGACTTCGGATACGCCCCCTCTCGCCTGTCCGGGCGAAACCGCGTATGATCGTGGCGTGCGCGCCTATGATGCCGGCAAGCTCAAAAAAGCCGTGGCGGCTTGGCGCGAGGCCGCGGACCACAGGGACGACCCGGCCGTGCGCCAGCGGGCCCTGTTTGCCCTGGCCGCGGTCAAACTTGCCCAGGCCGGCAATGAGACCGAGTTGGCCGCCGCCCTGGAGCTGTTCGACACCTGGGAGCAAAATGCCCTGCCTGGCGGGAGTGGTGAGGATCCCCGGTTCCTGGTGCCGGTGGTGCGGACGTTCAAGCCCGCTTTTGTCGTGAAGGAGGCCAAGAGCGCCGCCGAGAAGGAATGCACCCGCCGGCTGGCCGTTCGGGAAGACCAGGTGCGGCGCGGTCTCCAGCAACAGGTCCGGGCCCTGGAGACCATCCACCGGGAAATTCAGGAAAAGAAAAAGGGATTGACGAATTACTAGCCACGCCATGAACAGTTCCGGCACCGCGCGCAAGACCATCCTGGCCGTCGATGACGATCCGCATATCCTGGAAGTCCTGGAGGTGCGCCTTGTCTCGGCCGGCTACGACGTGGTCACGGCCAGTGATGGCCAGGAAGCCCTGGAGGTCCTGGCCAAGACGCCCGTTCGCCTGGTCATCTCCGACATCCGCATGCCCGGCATGAGCGGTACCCGCCTCCAGGAGGAAATGGTGCGCCGGGGGCTCAAGCTCCCCATCATCTTTCTCACCGCCCACGGCAGCATTCCCGGCGCCGTGGAAGCCATCAAGCACGGGGCCGTGGATTATCTGACCAAGCCTTTCGACGGCCAGGAACTGCTGGCCCGGGTGGCCGAGGTCTTTGCCAAGGTCGAGGGCGCCAGTCTGACCGAACCGGGCGAGATGGCCGAAGGCGGCTTGGTGGGCAAGAGCCAAGCCATGCGCGATCTGGCCGCCATGATCGAACGGGTGGCCGCTCGGGACGTCAACGTCCTGGTGCTCGGCGAGTCCGGCACCGGCAAGGAGCTGGTGGCCAACCTCATCCACCGCCGCAGCCCGCGCAAAAACGGCCCCCTCGTCACCGTGGACTGCGGTTCCACCCCGGCCGGACTCCTCGAATCCGAACTGTTCGGCCACGTCAAAGGCGCTTTTACCCACGCGGTCAAGGACAAGAAGGGACTCATCGAACAGGCCCACCAGGGAACGCTGTTTCTCGACGAGATCGGCAATATTTCTTCGGAGATGCAGGTGCGCTTGCTGCGGGTCCTGGAAAACCACAAGATCCGCCGTATCGGCGACGTGCGCGAGATCCAGGTCGACTGTCGGGTCATCGCCGCCACCAACGCCGACATCTTCGAGCAGGTGTCCGAGGGCGTGTTCCGCGAGGATCTGCTCTACCGCCTGAAGGTCGTCACTATAAACGTCCCCCCCCTGCGCGAGCGTCGCGAGGACATCCCGGTCCTGGCCGAACATTTCGCCCGCCAGTTCTGCGCCGCCCAGGGCATTCCCCAGGTGACCATCCCGGCTGAGACCATGGCCTTTCTCATGGCCTACCCGTGGCCAGGGAACGTGCGTCAGTTGCGCAACGCCCTGGAGGCCGGGGTGGTGCTGTGCACCGACGGGGTGCTGGCCGAGGGCGACCTGCAACTGCCACTGGCCGGCAAGGGGCCGGACCGTTCCGGGGAATCGTTGTCCCTGGAGGAGAGCGAGCGCACGGCCATCGTGCGCGCCCTGGAACAGGCGGGTTGGGTGCAGAAGGAGGCGGCACCGCTGTTGGGTGTCAGCCGCCGGGCTCTCAATTACAAGATCCAGAAATACGGCATCGAGATTCCCAAACGCCGGTCCCGAAAATAGCCCCGGGCCGCCCGGCTTGGCAGCGGCCGCGCTTTCTGTCAAAAGCGGTGATGTCCCGGCCGGATCCGGGCAAGAAGCGGTCGGCCGGTCGCCTTGTGGCCGACGGCGAGGTATCCATGCGACGCACATATGGCGCGGTCCATCCCGCCCCGGGGCGGCGCAAGGCCATTTCCCGGCAGGTCGTGCTGCCGTTTCGAAAATCCCTGGAAATCAGCCTGCGCAGTATCCGCGTCCGTTTTTTCCGCTCGCTCATCACCGTGGCCAGCCTGGTTTTGGCCGTGGCTTTTTTAAGCTGCATCCTGACCGGCGTCGACGTGGCCGCTGGGCTGTGGCGCTCGGGGAATCCGACCCTGCGCGCCGAACTCGTGGCGGCCGGCTACGACGCGCCGTCCGTCGCATCCCCTGGTCAGGCCGCGACCCCGGGCGCCAGCCCCAAGGAACGCTGGATCATCGTCCTGTCCCTGCTTGTGTGCACCGTGGGCATCGTCAACGCCCAGCTCATGGCCGTGACCGAGCGCTTCCGGGAGATCGGCACCATGAAATGCCTGGGGGCCTTGGACCGCTTCGTTTTACGGCTTTTTTTGCTGGAAGCCGGCATGCAGGGCTTGGCCGGCTCCCTGGTCGGGGCCGTGCTCGGCGTGGTCATCGGACTGGTCACGGGGGTTTTTCGTTTCGGCACGGCCGCCGTGAGCCTGGTGGCCCTGGCCGATCTGGGCTGGACCGTGCTGGTCTCGGTGTTGGTCGGCGCGGGTTTGAGCCTGCTTGGCGTGGTCTATCCGGCGGTGGTGGCCGCCCGCATGCGGCCCGTGGAGGCCATGCGGGCCCAGAATTGACGAGGGGATATGAGCACATCGCACAACATTGTCCGGGTCTCGGGCGTGGCCAAGACCTTCCGCATGGGGGCGCAAGTGGTCACGGCCCTGCGCGGGGTCGATCTCACCATCAAAGCCGGGGAATACCTCTCCATCATGGGGCCGTCGGGTTCGGGCAAGTCCACGCTGTTCAACATGATCGGCGGCCTGGACAAGCCGAGCGAAGGCAAGGTCTTTATCGACGAGGTCGATATTGCCCAGCTCGACGCCTACGAGCTGGCCTGGCTGCGCAACCGAAAAATCGGCTATATTTTCCAGACGTTCAATCTCATCCAGGTCATGACCGCCCTGGAAAACGTCACCCTGCCCATGATTTTCGCCGGCGCCTCCCAGGACGAGGCCGTGGAAAAGGGCCTGGAGCTGCTGGGGCTGGTCGGCCTGCGCGAACGCCATGCTCACAAGCCCCAGGAGCTTTCGGGTGGCCAACAGCAGCGCGTGGCCATTGCCCGCTCCCTGGCCAATACCCCGGCCATCATTTTGGCCGACGAACCCACCGGCAACCTGGATCTGACCACCGGCGAGGAGATCATCGCCCTGCTCAAACGCTTGAGCAGCGAGCGAGGAGTCACGGTCATCTCCGCCACCCACGACTACAAGATGCTCAACGTGTCCGACCGGGTGGTCTGGATTCGCGACGGCCGCATCGACAAGATCGAGTCCCGCGACCAACTCGACATCTCCGTGGGCGCCATCGGGGCCCGGGAGGACTAAGGCCGGATGGACGTCAGGCTCACACCGCCGTTCTCGTCTTCCGGCCGGATGTCCGCGTCGCGGCTTCGGGTGCTTCTCCTTTTCCTGTGCGTCTGCCTGTTGGGGACCGCCTGCCCGGCTCTGGCCAAACGACCGGCCAAGGGGCAGGTCGACGCTCGGGCCGAGGCCCTGGCCAAGGCGTGGCTGGAAGCGCCCGAGGGCGATCTGGACCGGCTGGTCGTTACCGATCTGGCCGGCCTGGGCGATCGGTCGACCGGCACCCCTGGCTGCCGCCTGGCCGCTGCCGCCATCGAAGCCGCTTTCCGGGGCCTTGGCACGGGTCAGGTCGGGAAACTGGTCTACCGCCTTCCGGTCATGGTCCACGGCCCGGCCACCTTGACCGTGCCCGGCCGGGAGGGGCGGCTCGAAGTGGCGCCCCTGGCCTTAAACGCCCTGACCCCGGGTGCCGTGCCCGAGGCGGGCCTCACCGGCCCCCTGGTTGCGGCCGGGCACGGCGCGTATCGAGACTTTAACGGCAAAAAGCCAAAGGATGCCATTGCCCTGGTTGATCTCGACTCCGGGCGCAACTGGCAGGCCGCTGCCGAACTCGGCGCCCGGGCCGTTGTTTACGTGGACGACCGTTCCCGGAACGCCCCGGTCGATCGCGGGCTTTTCACCGACAAATTCGAGCTGACACCGGTTCGTTTCCCCCGTTTCTTGGTCAACGCCGAGGCGTTACGCGCCTTTCTCGGGCCCGATGCCCAACTGGACGGCGCGGATGGGGCCGTGCGGGCCAGGCTGACCGCCTCGGCCCGTTGGGAAACCGCCCTGGCCGAGGATGTGCTGCTCTTTTTTCCGGGCACCGATCCGACTCTGTCCGGCCAGTTGCTCCTGGTGGACGCGGCCTATGACGCCACGGCCTTTGTGCCGGGCGAGGCTCCGGGCGCTGACGAGGCCGCGTCGATTGCCGCCTTGCTGCGTCTGGCCCGAAGCCTGGCCGCCCATCCCCCGGCCCGGCCGGTACTGCTCGTGGCCGCAAGCGGCCATGCCCAGACCCAGGCCGGGGTGCGCGAGCTTTTTGCCGCCTTGCGGGCCAAGGGCAAGGACCTGCGCGCCCGGTCGCGGGAACTTAAGGATACCATCAAGACTCTCGACGCCACGTTGGCCGCCTTGGACCAGGGGGGCGCGGCGGCCCTCGATCCGGGTGCGCCCCACGTGCGCGAGGCCCTGCTCGAAAGCCTCAAGGACGCCATTGACGCGGTCTCGACCGAGCTTTCGCGCCTGCGCCTGTCCAGCGAGGCCGGCCAGTCCGGGACCGTGGCCGATTTGGCCGCGCGTCGGGCCGGACTGCGCCGCATCCTGTGGCGCGAGGATTTCCGGGCCTTGCCTCCGGCCGAGGAGCAAGCCCTGCGCGAGCTTGTGCCGGCCACCAGGACCCGGTTGCGCGAGGCCAAGGCCTCGGCGGAGCGCGAGGCGGCCTGCCTGGCGAGTGCCCGGGAGTTGCGCCGGCTGGTCGGGGATCGGGACATCGTGGCCCAGCTCTCGTTGTTCCTGTCCAGCCACGGCGATGGGGTGGGGGGCTTTTGCCAGGGATTCAGCTTCGACATCAAGCCGGACATCAACCCGGCCCAGGCCTATGGCCGGCTGAACCGGTACCTGGGCGCGGCCGCGGTCGACGCGGCCCGGGAAACCGGACTCCCGGACGACTTTTACCATGACGGCATGCGTACCGACCGTCTCCATGCCTGGCAGGGTTTGCTGCCCGACCGGCCGAGCCTGGGCGGGGAATTCGGCTATCTGGCCGGCGTGCTGGGGGTGACCCTGGCCACGGTGGACGATGCCAGGCTGGCCTGGGGCACCCCGGACGATACGCCAGGCCGGGTGGACATGGCCGCCCTGACTCGCCAGTCTCGGTTCGTGACCGGACTCGTGGCCGCCCTGGCCGGTCCGGACTTCGATCCCGGCGACAAGCGGCCGCGCAATACCTTTGCCACCCTGACCGGCCGGGTCAATTTCATCCGCCAGGGCGAGCTGTTCCCCGAGCGTCCCGCTCCTGGCACGGTCCTGTGCGTCTACCAGGGCAAGACCCGGTTTTACGCCGCCACGGACGCCTCGGGCGTGTTTCGGGTGAACGGTCTGGCCAATAAGAAGCTCGTGCTCGACAAGGCCGTCATCGAAGGTTTCCGTTTCGACCCCGCAACCGGCGACGCGGTCTGGGCCATCGACAAGAAGCAGACCGGCAAGGACGCCTACCGGGTGAAAATGAACCGGTCGTCCATGGAGACCGACCTGGTCATGTTCGGCTGCGAGCAGACGACGCTCTTTGCCGCCTTCGACCCGCGATCGTTTCGCTATTTCACCCGCATCGAGCTGCTCGATGCCCGGCGCGAGGCGCCGCCCCTGCGTTCCTGGTTCAGCCGCCTCGACACCCTGGACTCCACGCTGCTGTCGATCTTTCTCGAACCCGGCACGCCTTTCAAATGCATCCTGTCCGACACGGTTCTGGCCCGAAAGCTCATTTTGCTCAACGCCAGTCCCGAACATCCGACAGGCACCGGCTATGTCATCGGAAAGTATCCCATCCTGCCGGTCACGGAACTGCTCGGCGCCCGGGACATGTGGGATCTGCTCGGTCCGCGCGTCAAAAATCTCGAAGACCACGGCGTGGTCAACGAGCGCATCCGGGACCTGGAGACCCGGGGCCGCGCGCTGTACGCCACGGCCCGGGCCGAGGAGCAAACGCTGCGCTTCGACGCCATGGTGGCTGCGGCCCGAGCCAGCTGGGGACTGGCCGTCCGGGTCTACAACGACGTGGAAAAGACCCAGCGCGACGTGCTGCTCGGCGTGCTGTTTTACATCGCGCTGTTTATTCCCTTTGCCTACTGCCTGGAGCGGGTGCTGTTCAGTTTCGCCGACATCCACAAGCGTATTCTCGCCTTTCTGGCCATCCTGGCCACGGTCATCACCGTGGTCTACCAGATGCATCCGGCTTTCAAGCTCACCTATTCGCCGCTGGTGGTCATCCTGGCCTTTTTCATCCTCGGGCTCTCGGCCATGGTCGCCTCCATCATCTTCCTGCGCTTCGAGCGCGAAATGACTGCCCTGCAAAAACGGGCCTCCCACGTCAAATCCACCGAGATCGGCGGCATGCGCGCCTTTGCCGCCGCCTTTGTCATCGGCGTGAGCAATCTGCGCCGCCGCAAGGTCCGTACGGCCCTCACCTGCCTGACCCTTGTGATCCTGACCTTTACCATCATGAGCTTCACGGCCGTCAAATCCACCCGGGAGCAGGGCGCGGTCCAGCTCGCCGACACCGCGCCGTATCGCGGGGTGCTGCTCAAAAACATGGGCTGGCGCTCCTTGCCGGCCGAGGCCTTGGGCGTGCTGCGCGATGCCTATGGTTCCGGCGCGGTGGTGGCGCCCCTGGCCTGGCTCGAACTTCCGGACAAGACCCGGGCTCCGGCGACGAGCGTGCGGGTGGGGGATCGGGTCGAGACCGCCCAGGGAGTGCTCGGGCTGTCCCCGGCCGAGGCCGATTTCGGGCGCATGGCCGGTCTGCTTGAAGCCGGGCAGTGGTTTGCCCCGGGCGAGCGGGATGCGGTGATTTTGCCCCGGCCCATGGCCGAGCGGCTGGGCGTCGGCCCGGGCGGACTGGTGACATTCATGGGTCGGAAGTTCACCGTGGTCGGGCTCTACCGCAAAAACGCCCTGGACGACCGCGCGGACTTGGATGGCGAGCCGGTCACGCCGGTGATTTTTCCGTCTGAGGCGGCCGTGGAGGTGACCGAGGCCGAAAAGGAGGCCGTGGACGCCGGCGAGGACGTGCGCACCCTGCAAAGCCGCTATCAGCACGTGGACGATGATCTGACCGTGATCGTGCCCTATGACACGCTCATGGGCCTGGGCGGGCAGCTCAAGTCCGTGGTGGTGGCCCAGCCGGCCGGCGCCGGGGGCGGTGACGCCGATGGGGACGGAGAGGCGGGCAGCGCCCTGGCCGCGCGCCTGGCCGACCGGTTCGGGCTGTCGGTCTTTTCCGGCCGGCCGGACGGGGTGTATGCGGCCTTTGCCGGCGACGCCCTGGGCTATGCCGGTGTGCCCAACATCGTGATCCCGTTGGTCATTTCCGTGCTTATCGTGCTCAATACCATGATCGGCTCGGTCTACGAGCGCAAGCGCGAGATCGGCGTCTACACGGCCGTGGGCCTGGCACCGTCCCATGTGTCGTTCCTGTTTATTGCCGAGGCCGTGGCCTTTGCCGTGATCAGCGTGGTGCTCGGCTACCTGCTCGCCCAGACTGCGGCCGGACTGCTCGCCGGTACCCGGCTGTGGGCCGGCATGACCGCCAACTATTCCTCCCTGGCCGGGGTGGCGGCCATGCTGCTTGTCATCGGCGTGGTCCTGCTGTCGGTCATCTACCCCTCCAAGGTGGCCGGGGAGATCGCCATCCCGGACGTCAACCGTTCCTGGAGCCTGCCCGCGGCCGTGGGCGGGCGCATCCGCACCCGGTTGCCGTTTCTGGTCAAGGTCCGGGAACAGGAATGCGCCGGGGGGTTCCTGCTCGACTATTATCAGGCCCATCAGGACATTTCCCACGGGCTTTTCGCTACCGCCGACGTGGTCTACGCTTTCGAATGCCCTTGGGATACGCCGGGCGCGCCGGTCCATCCCGGCACGCTTCATCCGGAATTTTGCGACTTGCGGGCCTGCATGCGCGTGCGGGCCACGGTTTGGCTTGCGCCGTTCGATTTCGGCATCAAGCAGGCCGTGACCCTGTACTTCGTGCCGGCCGGGGATACGCCGGGCTACATGGAGATCGAGGTGGAACTGGACAGGCAGGCCGGGGAGGCCGGCATGTGGAAGCGGCTGAACAAAGGCTTTGTCAACGATCTGCGCAAGCAGTTGCTCGTGTGGCGTTCCCTGGAGGAATCGGTGCGCATGGCCTACGAAGATAGGGTGGTGGCCGAGATGCAGGCCCGACGATTCGAGGAGGAGCGGGCATGACCGTCTCCCGGACCATACGCGCCCGGGCCGTGGTGCTGGGAATCGGGCTTGGGCTTGGCATTTGTGCGGTCACGCCACTCAACAACCTCTATTACGGGGCCACGCCCCTGGGCGGTGGGCATTTTCCCCTGGCGCCGTTTTTCGTGCTCGCCTGGATGACCGTGCTCGCGGCCGGGCTGTCCCGGATATTCCGGGGGCGGGCGGTCCTCACGGGCACGGATTTGCTCGTCAGCTGGATACTCATGGTGGTGGTCTCGGGCGTGGCCCATACCGGGCTTGCACGCACGTTTTGCATCACCTTGACCGCGCCGCTCCATTTCGCTTCCGAGGGCAACCAGTGGCACGAGGTGCTCGGGCCGCTTTTGCCCAAGGGCTGGTATCCCGTGAACCACGAGGCCGTGGAGACCCTGTATAACGGCCTGGCCGGCGGCTACTCCATGACCTGGCGCCAGGTACTCGCCGCCATCCCCTGGAAGGCCTGGGCCGGTCCCATGGCTGCCTGGGGCGTTTTCATCGGCCTGTGCTATGTGGTCATGATCTGCCTGGCCAACCTGTTTTCCAAGCAGTGGATCACCAACGAGCGCATGAATTTCCCGTTGCTGCGGCTGCCGGATTTTCTGACCGGGGCCGTGGACGCGGGCGGTTTGGGCGGGTTTTTGACCGACCGCTATCTGGTGTGCGGGGTGCTGGTCAGCGTCTGCCTGCATACCGTAAACGGCCTGTCCTTTTACGATCCGTCCGTGCCCCAGATTCCGACCCTGATCCTGGCCGGACCGTATTTTCCCAAGACCGGGCTTTTTTCCGGCTTCACCAAGCTCAAAATTTATTTTTATCCGGCCTTTATCGGTTTCGCCTACCTGACCGCCCGCCAGATTTCCCTGAGCTTCTGGGTGTTTTTCCTGCTCGGTGGCCTGCTCTCCGGCCTCTTTGAGGTCATCGGCCACCAGATTCCGGCTTCCGCCTTGGGCGTGACCTTTGGCCCGACCCTGACCACGCCCGAGGAAACGCAGATGCTCGGGGCGTATGGCGTGTTTTTCTTTTTTCTGCTCTGGCTCGCCCGCCAGCACCTGTGGGAGACGGCCCGCCGGGCCGCGACCTTGCGTCTGGGCAGTCCCGATGCGGCCGAGTGGCTGGGCGCGCCGGCCTCGTTGTGGGGCGTGCTGTTCGGCGGCGCCGGGCTCGTGGTCTGGAGCGTGGCCTTTGGCTTGCCGCTTGGCCAGGCAATCCTGCTGTTCGCGCTGTTTTTTATGGTCATGCTCGTGGCCAGCCGCATCGTCTGCCAGGGCGGCATCGCCTATTTCACCCTGACCGCCGCGCCCATGGACGGGGTGCTGGCCTTTTTCGGCTCGGGCTTTTTTTCGCGCCTGGGGCTTTTGGCCGCCGCGGTCATGCAAAAGGTGCTGTTTGTCGACCTGCGCGAGTCGCTTTTGCCGTCGCTGTTTCACGCCGCCAAGGTGGGGGAGGGCAAGCGCCCGAAAAAACTCTATTTGGCCGCCATTGTCCTGGCCCTCGGCGCGGCCGTGGTGGTCTCGTTCGTGGCCATGCTGGCCGTGTGCCACAAGTACGGGCTGCGTGACATGCAGGTGGACTGGGAGACCCAGACCGTGACCACGGTCTACGAAAACGTCCAGCGTCTCATCGAGGCCCCGGCCGGGCCCAACGGCTGGATCATCGGCTTTGCCCTGGCCGGCGCGGCGGTCATGCTCGGCCTCGTCATCGCCTACCAGCGCTTCTACTGGTGGCCCATCCATCCCATCGGCTACCTGACCATGTATTCCTCGGCCATGCGCATTCTGTGGTTTTCTTTTTTCCTGGGCTGGCTGGCCAACCATCTCACCATCCGCTACGGCGGAGTGGTGCTGTTCAAACGGGTGCGGTTCCTGTTTGCCGGCCTGATTCTGGGCGATTTTTTGATGGGCGGGATTTTTGCCCTCATCGGGCTGTGGACCGGGCAGAGTTACCTCGTTTTGCCGAACTAGGACGCGCCGATGTACGACGACAAGGAACTGGCCGAATATCGGGATCTGCTCCCGCCGCCATCCCATTTCGAAGAGGGCTTCGACTGGAAGACCATTGTCGGGGCGGTCTTTATCGGCTTTCTCATGATGCCGGGCAGCATGTATTTGCAGCTCGTCATCGGCACGGGCATCGGTCCGGCCGCCCGCTGGGTCACCATCATCCTGTTCGCGGAAATCGCCAAGCGCGCCTATACCGAACTCAAGCAGCAGGAGATCTTCCTGCTCTATTACATGGCCGGCGCGGCCATGGCCTCGCCTTTCCACGGCCTGCTCTGGAACCAGTACCTGGTCCAGTCCGACGCGGCCAAGATGCTGGGCTTGACCGACCTCATCCCGGCCTGGGTCGCGCCCCACGCGGATTCCGATTCGCTGCTTGCCCGCACCTTTTTCCACCGCGACTGGCTCATCCCCATCCTGCTTTTGGTCGGCTCCCAGATCATCCAGCGTATCGACCACTTCGGCCTGGGCTACGCGTTGTACCGCCTGACCTCGGATGTGGAAAAGCTGCCGTTCCCCATGGCCCCGGTCGGCGCGCTCGGCACCATGGCTTTGGCCGAATCGACCGAGGATCGAAAATCCGGCTGGAAATGGCGGGTCTTTTCCATCGGAGGCATGATCGGCCTGGCCTTTGGCGCCATCTATGTGCTTTTCCCCGTGGTTTCGGGGCTTATTTTCACCGAGCCGGTCAGCCTCATCCCCATTCCCTGGGCCGATTTCACCCGCAACACCGAAGGGTGGCTGCCGGCCGTGGCCACGGGCATCCAGTTCGACCTGGGGCTGGTTTTCACCGGCATGGTGCTGCCGTTTTGGGCTGTCATCGGCGGGTTGCTCGGGCTTGTCATCACCATCGTCGCCAATCCCATCCTGTTTTCCCACGGCATCCTGCACCGCTGGCGCCAGGGCATGGGCACCGTGGACACGGTGTTTGCCAACAACTTCGATTTCTACATGTCGTTCGGCATTGGCCTCGGCCTTGCCATCGGCGCCATCGGCATCTGGCAGGTGGTCAAGTCCCTGCGCCAGGGCGGCGTGGGCGGCGCGGCCTACAAGGCCCTGTTTTCCACCAACAAGGCCCGGGGAGACATCAATTTCTGGGTGTCCATCGGCATCTACGTCTTTTCCACCCTGTCCTATGTCGGGCTGTGCCTGTTTCTGGTGCCCCAGTTCCCCTGGCTTTTTTTCGTACTCTACGGTTTCATCTACACGCCCGTGATCTCCTACATCACGGCCCGCATGGAAGGCATTGCCGGCCAGTTCGTGAGCCTGCCCCTGGTGCGCGAGGCCAGCTTCATCGCCGGGGCCAAGTTTTTCGGCTACCAGGGCATCGAGATCTGGTACGCGCCCATCCCCATCCACAATTACGGCAAGGCCACCGTGGATTTCCGCGAGATCGAGCTGACAGGCACGAGTCTGCGCGGCATCATCAAGGCCGAGATCGTGGTCTTTCCGGTGGTCATGGTGGCAAGCCTGCTGTTTTCGCAATTCATCTGGCAGCTCGCTCCCATTCCCTCGGCCAGCTACCCCTATGCCCAGGAGCTGTGGCATTTGCAGGCCTTAAACACCCTGCTCATGCAGACCTCGACCCTGGAGGGCAATTCCCTTTTTTATCAGGCCTTAAACGGCTGGTACGTCACCGCCGGCCTGGGGCTCGGACTGGTCACCTACATGCTGCTCATGCTTTTCGGCCTGCCGGTGCTGCTCGTCTACGGCATCGTGCGCGGCTTGGGGCAAAGCGTGCCCCATGGGCTCATTTTGGAGGTCGTGGGCGCGCTGTTGGGCCGGTATTATTTCCTCAAGCGCTATGGCAAGCAGTGGCGCCAGTACGCACCGGTGCTGTTGGCCGGATTTTCCTGCGGCATGGGGCTCACGGGCATGTTCGCCATGGGGGCGACCCTGATTTTGAAGTCGCTCGGCAAATTGGCCTATTAGGAGCGCGCCATGACATCGATTCTCGCGAGCCTTGCCAGTCTGCTGCAAGGCGTGTGTGTCATCATGGTCCTGGCTTACGGGCTGACCCGGACCCGGCTTTTCGCCGCCATCCTGGACGGCCGGCGCACGCCGCGCAATCTGGCCGCCATGGCCCTGATCTTCGGGCTCTTTTCCATCTACGGCACGATTTCCGGCGTGGCTATCCTGGATTCGTTCATCAACATCCGGGACTTGGGGCCGGCGTTGGCCGGACTCTTGGCCGGGCCGTTGGCCGGACTCGGCGCCGGCCTGATCGGCGGTGCCCACCGTTTGAGCCTGGGCGGGCCCACCTGCTACGGCTGCACGCTCTCCACGGTCGTTGCCGGCCTGGCCGGCGGGCTGGTGTATCGCGCCCGGGGCGGCCTTTTGCCGACGACCCTGCAAGCCTCGGCCCTGGCCCTGGCCATCGAAGCCTTCCACATGCTGGCCGGCGTGCTGCTCGGCAATCCGGTCCAGACCGCGCTTGTCATCGTCAAATCGGCGGCCGTGCCCATGCTCGTGGCCAATGCTTTTGGCATGGCCGTGTTTGTCTTCATCGTCCGCAATGTCCTGGAGGAGCGTCGCACCCGGGCGGCCAAGGAAGCCATCGAGGGCGAGCTGCGGGTGGCCCGGGACATCCAGATGGGCATCGTGCCCCGGATGTTTCCGGCCTTTCCGGACCGGCCCGAACTCGATGTCTACGCCATGCTCGATTCGGCCAAGGAAGTGGGCGGGGATTTCTACGACTATTATGCCTTGGACGAACACCGGATCTTTCTCGTCATCGGCGATGTGGCCGGTAAGGGCGTGCCGGCCTCGCTGTTCATGGCCGTGACCATGACCCTGTTCAAAGCCTATGCCCGATCGGACCGGGGCCCGGCGGCGGTGGTGGCCAAGGTCAACGACAAGCTGGCCCGCGACAACGAGACAGGGCTTTTCGTCACCGCATTTTGCGCCGTGCTCGACCTGGACACCGGCCTTGTCCGCTATGCCAGCGCCGGCCACAATCCGCCGGTGGTGGTGCGGCCGGGTGGGGTGACGGATTTTTTGTCCAGGCCGAAAGGGGTGGTTCTGGGAGCGCTGCCGGATTATCCCTATCAGACCGGTGAGCTGACCCTGGCCCCGGGAGACAGCCTGGTGCTCTACACCGACGGGGTCACCGAGGCCATGGACCGGCATCGGGCCTTGTTCGGCAATGAGCGGCTGCTGGCCGCCTGCCGCCAGGACCGGCACCGGGCCGCCAAGATCCTGGTGGAGGGGGTGTTTGCGGCCGTCCGGGACTATGCCGGCGATGCGCCCCAATCCGATGACATCACCCTGGTGGCCGTGCGCTATCAGGGCCGGCAGAGAGGTATGGTAAAACTTGACGACTTTGCCGGTTGTGGGATATGAGCTTTGGTTTCGCACTGGATTTTATGGTATACGGTGCAGGCTGTGGCAAGGGATTTACTCTTGACTCGGCCGCTAAACGACTTACCAGGGTAGCGGTACGCGTCCTGGACCGGGCCGTAACCCTTCCGGTGCGCAAGGAGAAACGCATGGCGCGGATTACCGTCGAAGACTGCTTGGAAAAGATCAACAACCGTTTTCTCATCGTCCAGATGGCCATCAAGCGGGTCCACCAGTACCGCGAAGGCTACGAACCCCTGGTCGAGTGCAAAAACAAGGAAGTGGTCACCGCCCTTCGGGAGATCGCGGCCGGCGAAGTGTTTCCGGCCGAATCCATCCATGAAGCGGGCGTGGTCGTTTCCGAAGACGAATAATACAACACAATGCCGCGGGATTATTACGAAGTACTCGGCGTCGATCGGGGCGCCGCTGATGAGGAGATCAAGAAGGCCTATCGCCAGATGGCCTTCAAATACCATCCGGACCGCAACCCCGACGACCCCGAGGCCGAGAGCAAATTCAAGGAAGCGGCCGAGGCTTACGAGGTGTTGCGCAACGCCGAGACCCGGGCGCGCTACGACCGCTTCGGCCACGAGGGCCTGGGCGGCAACGGCTTTGGCGGTTTCGGTTCAACCGACGACGTCTTTAGTGCCTTTTCCGACATCTTCGGCGAGTTTTTTGGTTTCGGCGGCCGCGCGACCCGGGGGCCCCGTCCCCAGGCCGGCAACGACTTGCGCTATGACCTTACGGTCGCTTTTCGTGATGCAGCCATGGGGACCGAGGTCACGCTCAAGATTCCGCGAAACGTCACCTGTGCCGCCTGCGGCGGTTCGGGCGCCGAACCCGGCACCACGCCGCAGACCTGCAAGCACTGCGGCGGTTCGGGCCAGATCATCCAGAACCAGGGTTTTTTCCGCATCGCCGTGTCCTGCCCGGTCTGCCGGGGCGAGGGCAAGGTGGTGGAGACCCCGTGCAAGGAGTGCCATGGCCGGGGCTCGATCCGCGAAGTCCGGGAACTCAAGGTCCGTATCCCGGCCGGGGTGGACGACGGCAGCCGCTTGCGCCTGCGGGGCGAGGGCGAGGCCGGCATCCATGGCGGGCCTCCGGGCGACCTCTACGTCATGCTGCGGGTGGAGCCGGACAAGGTGTTCGAGCGCCAGGGCCAGAATCTCGTGCTGCGCACCGACATCAGCTTTGTCCAGGCCGCCCTTGGCCATAAGATCGAAGTCCCGACGCTGACCGGCCAGGAATTCATGGATATCCCCAAGGGAACCCAGAGCGGCGAGGTCTTTTCCATGCGTGGGCTGGGCCTGCCCATCCCGGGCTCCAGCCGCCACGGTGACCTGCTGGTCGAGGTGACGGTGGTCACACCCAAGAACCTTTCCAAGAAGCAGGAAGAGCTTTTGCGGGAATTTGAGAAGCTCGACGAACAAAAGCCCATGAAAAAGGTCAAGGACTTTTTCCGCAAGGCCAAGGAAGCCATGGGGAACTGAGATGCGGAATACACTACGGATTCTGTCGCTGACGTTGTGCCTGGGGCTGGGGTTGGTCGCGTCGGCTACCGCGGCCGGGGCGCTTGAGCAGGATTATCGTGAGGCGGTCAAGGCGGCCCAGGACGGGCAGATGGACAAGGCCATCGAAATTTTCACCCGCTTGATCGGCTCCGGTGCCGACGGAAACACGAAGGCCCTTTCCGACCTGTACAACATGCGTGGCGTCTGCCACGAGGCCAAGTCCGAACTGCAGGATGCCCTGGCCGATTATTCCAAGGCCATCGAGATTGATCCCAAGTCCGCGAACGCCTTGGGCAACAGGGCATTTCTTTATGAAAAGCTTGGTGACAAGTTCAAGGCCAAGGAAGACGCCGTGGCCGCCAAACGTATCGACCGCAAGGTCAAGGTCCCGGCCTTCGACTAGGGAGCACTATGAGCGACGCGTTGACCCATATCGACGACCAAGGCCGCACCCGCATGGTGGATGTGGGCGCCAAGGCCAAGACCCGCCGTGTGGCCATTGCCGCGGCCGAGGTCCGGCTGTCCCCCAAGACCATGCACTTGCTCGCCACAGCCGCCTTGCCCAAGGGTGACGCCCTGACCACGGCCAAGATCGCCGGCATCCTCGCCGCCAAATGCACGGATTCCCTCATTCCCCTGTGCCATCCGCTGCCCTTGGCCTATGCCGATGTGCGTTTCGAGGTGGACGAGGCCGCAGCCATTATCCACATCGAGGCCGAGGCTTCGACCACGGCCGAGACAGGTGTCGAAATGGAAGCCCTGACCGCAGCTTCGGTGGCGGCCCTGACCATCTATGACATGTGCAAGGCCGTGCAAAAGGACATCGTACTCGGGGAAATCCGCCTGTTGTATAAGGCCGGCGGCAAGTCCGGCACCTATGTCTCGCCCTTGTGGCCCAAGGACAGACCCTATCCGGAGGCGTAACAGCCTGTTGCCGGAAGGCATTCGAAAGCCCGGGAGACGGTTGTTTCCCGGGCTTTTCCGTTATGGCGGCCGGCGTGTCCCGCGAAGGCCATGGCGAGACCATGGCACAAGTGTCTGACGGCTTGCGCGTCTCCGGCGGCATGCCGTACAACAGGTTCGAATCAAGGAAGGGATTCCAAAGGACGAAGCCCTTCGGCCGCCGGGGCAGCAATCCCAACCCTTTGTGCGGTTGTCTCCATGGTTGCGGGCCACCAGGCAACGTGCGTCCCGCGCCCGGGTTGCCGGCGCCTGGGGAAGCTGCTATCGCCGGAGGAACCACAGGAGTCTTCCATGTCCGAACAATGCCCCAAAGCCCCGATCAATACCGATATCCCGGTGCTTGGCCCGGCCAAGATCCCTTCTCCCTTGCCGTACTGCCGGTTCGACACCGATGCCAAGCGGGTGCGGGTGGAACTCGACGCCAGTGAATTCGAGAGCGGGACCGGCGCCTGCTTCGCCGATTTCGAGGTGGCCGGGCCCCGGGAGCGCATTTATTTCGATTCCTCCAAGGTCAAGGCGGCCATCGTCACCTGCGGCGGGCTGTGCCCGGGCCTCAACGACGTCATCCGGGCCATCGTCATGGAGGCCCACCACAATTACCATGTGGCCGGCGTGCTCGGCATCCGGTTCGGCTTGCAGGGCTTCGTGGACAGCTACGGGCATTCGCCCGTGGAACTGACGCCCGAATCCGTGGCCGACATCCACCAGTTCGGCGGGACCATGCTCGGGTCGAGCCGGGGCCCCCAGCGACCCGAGGACATCGCCGACGCCCTGGAGCGGGCCAATGTCGGCATGCTGTTCGTCATCGGCGGCGACGGCACCATGAAGGCCGCCCGGCGCATCCAGGAGGAAATTTCCAAGCGCGGGGCCAAGATCAGCATCATCGGCGTGCCCAAGACCATCGACAACGACATCAACCTCGTCACCCAGTCCTTCGGCTTCGACACGGCCGTGGAAAAGGCCACCGAGGCCATCCGCAGCGCCCACACCGAGGCCATTGGCGCTCTCAACGGCGTGGGCCTGGTCAAGGTCATGGGGCGGGAATCCGGCTTTATCGCCGCCCAGGCCACGTTGGCCCTCAAGGAGGTCAACTACGTCCTCGTGCCGGAATATCCGTTTGTCCTGACCGGGGAGCATGGCTTGCTGCCGTCCCTGGAGCAGCGCCTGAGAGAGCGCAAGCATGCGGTGATCGTGGTGGCCGAGGGGGCGGGTCAGAATCTGCTGCCGGACACGGGCGCTCGGGACGCCTCGGGCAATCCCGTGCTCGGCGACATCTGCCAGTTTCTTTCCGGGGAGATCGAGGCGTATTTCAAGGCGCGGGACATGCCGCTCACGCTCAAGTTCATCGATCCGAGCTACATCATCCGCTCGGTACCGGCCAATGCCAACGACCGGGTCTATTGCGGTTTTCTCGGCCAGCACGCCGTACATGCGGCCATGGCCGGCAAGACCGGCATGGTCGTGTCCAAGCTCTATGGCCGCTACGTGCACCTGCCGCTTGATCTGGTGACCCTGCGGCGCAAGAAGCTGAACATCGCTTCGGATTATTGGCGGGCCGTGCTCGAATCCACGGGCCAGCACGCGGTGACGCCGTTTAGCGAGGACCCCGGCGTTTTTTGCCCGGTCTAGCGCATCCTTCCGCTGCCCGGGGGAGGACGTCCCTCCTCCCCCGGTGCCGCCAGCCCCGGCCTGGGACGGCGGCCCTGGCTCACCGGGATTCCAAGGGCAACGCCAACGTCCCTTGGTCGCCGCAGCCTCCCCTCAGCTCCCTTCCTTCTCGAACAGCGCCAGCGCCCGTTGGGCGAACTCCAGGAGTTCCTCCAGGGGCCGCTCGGGCAAGACGGCGTGGGCGCAGCCCAGATAGAGCGGTTCGCGTTCGGCCAGTGTGGCCATGATCTCTTCCTTGAGTCCGAGTTCGGTGAGCTTGGGGCGCTGGGCCTCGTTCATGTCGGCGAGCAACCGTTCGGCCAGGCGTTCGGGCGAGGCTTGCAAGTAAAACACCAGCCCCTGGGCCAGAATCTGCCTGTTTTCCGGCGTCAGGACCGCGCCGCCGCCGGTGCCGATCACCTGACCCGGAGTCCCGGCCACGTCGGCGAGGATGGCGGCTTCCACCCGGCGGAAGGCGTCCCAGCCTTCCCGGGTGACCAGGTCGGCGATGGACTCGCCCTGACGTTCCAGGAACACGGCGTCCAGATCCACGAAGGGACGGTCGAGGGCCTGGGCCAGACGGCGGCCCAGGGTGGTCTTGCCCGAGGCCCGGGGGCCGATCAGGTAAATGTTGCGGTCGTCGCGCAGGGGCATGTCAGGCTCCTTGGAGTGATCTGCGGCAGAAATCCGTCCGCCGGGCATAGCCTCCGGCCGACGCGATGTCGAGACCGGGTGTAACCGGAGCCCGACTGTCGACGCCTGTTTGAACGGTGCGTTCGCGGACGCGCCGTTGGAGGGCGAGGGGAATGGTCGACACTGGAACGGGCGCGGACCGGCGTTTGATGTCGTGACGTCGGGCGGCAGCAGAACTCCCATGCACAAACGTCTCGATCATATCGACGACGCCGCATTGGCCGTGGCTGCGGCCAACGGTGACCAGCGGGCGTTCGCCAAGCTCGTTAACCGCCACACGTCGTCGGTTCTCAGGCTCGTGTCCCGTTTCTGCCACGATTCGGCAGGGATGGAGGATCTGGCCCAGGAGATTTTCGTCAAGGCCTATCTCAACCTGGGCGCGTTGCGCAACGGTGCCGTATTCAAGGGCTGGCTCCACCGCATCGCCACCAACACCTGCATCGACTGGTTGCGCCGTGGCAAGGCCGAGGCCGCGTTGTTGGACGGCCTGGAAGACAATCTGCCCGATGAGCGTGTCCAGGCCCGGGCCGAGGCCCGGGATGCCCGACAACGCCTGGAAACGGCCATGAGCGTGCTCGCGCCCACGGACCGGAAGCTGCTCATACTGCTCGGGCTCGAAGAAAAAAGCGTCCAGGAAGTGGCGGGACTGACCGGCCTGACCCAGGTCAATGTCAAGGTGCGGGCCTTTCGCGCCCGGCGCAAGTTGCGGGCGTTTCTGGAAAAGGAACGCAGCTAGCCGAGCCGTCGTCATTCGTTGCGCAGGGTCGCCCAGGCTTTGCGACCGAGCAGCCGGTACACCCCGGAAAGCCCGAGCCCCAGGGTCAGTCCGGCCGCCACGCCCACCGTGGTCAGGGCCCGGCCCGCAAAGATCACGAATGGCAACTCCAGAAAGCGGGTGACGAATACCCAGGCCAGGGCCGTGCCGAGAAGCAGGGCCATGAGGCCGGCCAGCAGGCCGAGCAGGACATTTTCCAGGGACAGCATGCCCAGGATATCCCGCCGCGAGGCGCCGCAAACCTTATAGATCACCGCTTCGTAGGCCTTGGCCCGCATACCGGCGGCCATGGTCTGGATCAGGACCAGAATGCCGGCCAGCAGCGTGGTTCCGGCTGCGGCCGCCACAGCCGCCGCCACCTTGTCGGCCAGACGCACGACATCGTCCAGCGCTTTACCGACGCCGATGATCGATATCCCTGGAAATCGGTCCGAAACGGCTCGAAACAAGGCCTCGTCCGGATTGCCCGTGGCGTTTTTGTCGGTATGGGCCGTGGCCAGAGAGGTGAAGGGCACCCCGGTGAGGGCGCCCGGCGAAAAGACGAACACGAAGTTGATGGAGAGCCCAAGCCAGTTGACCCGGCGCAGATTGGCCACCCGGGCCGTGATGTCCCGGCCCAGGACATTGATGGTCACGGTGTCGTCGATTGCCAGTCCGAGCCCCTGGGCCAGTTCCGCGTCCACCGAGACCAGGGGCGCGCCGGCATAGTCCGCCGGCCACCAGTCGCCGGCCACGAGCCGGGTGCTCCGGGGCATGGTCGCGGCAAAGGTGATTCCCCGGTCGCCCCGGACCACCCAACGCGCGTCCTCGGCCACGGGGACGTTTTCCACCGGCTGGCCGCGCAGCCGGGTCACCCGTCCCCGGGACATGGGCGAGACGTCGAGCTGGCCGACCCCGGGGACCCCTCGCACCGTGGCTTCGAAGGCTTCAAGTTGCCCGGGCTGGATATCCAGGAAAAAAAAGGCTGGAGCCCGCCGTGGAATGTCGCTCACCAGGGCCTGGGCGAAATTGGCGTCCACCTGGCCAAGGGCGCACAGGATGGAGAGTCCGAGGCCCAAGGCGGCCAGTATCCGGCCTGCTTGCCGGTTGCCCGGACGTCCCAGGGCGCGCAGGGCCACGGCGACACGTCCCGGCCGGCGCCTGGGGACGAGCCGGGCCAGCCGGGTGGTGAGCAGCCCGAAGAGCTGGAATACCCCGACGGCGGTGACAACCGCCCCGACAAACCCCAGTCCCAGCCGGCGGTCCGGGGTGGTCGCCACGGTGAGACTGGCCAGGGCCAGGGCGCAAACCATGGCCGGGAGAAAGACCCGGACGCCAAGGCGCGGCAGATCCGCGGCGACCTGCCCCCGCAGCAGGGACAGGGGCGCGATCCGGGCGGCCCCGGCCAGGGCGGGCAGGGAAAAGGTCAGCACCGTGAGCAGGCCGAAACAGGCGGCCAGGGCCAGGGCCTGCCCATGGAGTCCCACAACCAGGGCGGCCGGACTTACCGTATCGAACAACGGGGCCACGAGGGCCGGAAGCAGGGCCCCGAGCGCCAGTCCCGGCACAATGCCGCCCACGGCCAGGGTGAGCACGACCGTCAGATAGGTCCAGGTCACGACCCGGGTCGGCGCGCCCAGACATTTCATGGCCGCTATGGAGCTGGTGCGTCCGTCCAGATAGGAGGCCACGGCCTGGGCGATGCCGATGCCGCCGAGGAGCAGGGCCGTGAGTCCGACCAGCCCCATGATGGCGGTCAAGCGGTCCATGATCCGCGACAAGCCGGGCTGGGCGCCGGAAGCGTCCCGGACCCGCCAGCCGGCTTCGGGAAAGCCTTCGCGCAGTTCCCGGGCCACGGCGGCGGACACGCCCGGCGGCAGCTTGAGCCGGTAGGCGTGGCGGGCGATGAGTCCCGGTCCGGACAGGCCCGAGGCGGCCAGCTGGGAGCTGGAAATCAGGATCGGCGGCCCGAGGCTGGCGGCCAGACCCGCCGCGGCGTCGGGTTCGCGCGTAAGCACCGCCCGGATGACAAACTCGGCGTCGGCCAGCCGGATGCGCTCGCCGACTTTTGCTCCGAGCCGGTCGAGCAGTTGCGGGGAGACCGCCGCTCCGGGCAGGCCGTCCCGCTGGGCCAGCACCGCGTCCAGGGGCAGCGGCGGATCGAGGACCACCTGTCCGTAGAGGGGGTAGGCTGCGTCCACGGCGCGCAGCGAGGCCAGGGTTGGTTTGGCGCCGGGGGCGTCGCGCCGGGCCATGATGCGCAGGGAGAGGACATGGGAGACGTGCCCCCGGGCGGTGAGGGCGGCCAGTTCGTCGACGCTGGCCGGGCGCAGGGGCAGGGAGACCTCCACATCGCCGCCGAGCAGGGCCGAGGCGTCCCGAACCAGACCCGCGTCGTAGGCGGTGGCCAGGCTTTTCACCCCGGCCACGGCCGCCACGCCGAGGGCCAAGCAACTCAAAAAGACGCCAAATCCTCGCAGCCCGGTGCGTAATTCCCGGCGGGCCAGGCGCAAGGCCAGGGCAACTTCTCCAAGGATTCCCATGGTTCCCTTCCCAGTCCGGTGTCTACGGCAAAACCGCTTCTTGGCCTATGGGGCTCCGGCTGGTGGATGTTTGCATTGCAAGAGCGCATGAAATACGACAAATATCACGGTTGTGGTATATGGTCATGCCCGCGCCCGAAAAGACCGCTGCCTGCGGTCGGGCAAACGAGGGACAGGCAGTGCCTGAGGGGAGGCTTATCGTGAAGAATATGAAGCTTGGAGTCAAGATCAGCATTGGTTTCGGTCTGTTGATCCTCATCGCCTGTGTGCTCGGGGGGTTGGCCGTGGTCAACATGCGCGGGGTGGAGCGGGATTCCACACGGTTGGCCAAGGAGTACATGCCCGAAGTGGGCATGGCCAACGCCGTGGAACGCGGTGCCTTGGAAACCATGGTGCAGATGCGCAGTTACGGTTATTCCGAGGATAAAAAACAATACGAGGCGGGATTGCGCAATCTCGCCGAACTGAAGCGTGCCTTGGGCGAAGCCAGGGCCCATTCGGAGAAGTACCCCGAGTTGGTGAAGTTACGGGAAGGAGTGGCTCGGGCTCAATCCAAGATGGTCGAGTACGAAAAACTCATTCAGGATACCGGCTCCCGCATGGAAGCGGTCGCCACCGTGCGGCGGACGCTTGATGTCGCGGCAGCCGATTTCGTGAAGTTTAGCGACGACTATCTCACAAGCCAGCAAAAAAAGCTGCAAGACGAAATTGCCAAGGGGCTCCCGGCCGAGGCGCTCCAGGATCGACTCACCAAGATCGATGCCGCCGGTGATATCGTCTCCTCCGGAACGGCCATCCGGATTGCCAACTATCGGGGCCAGCTCAACCGGGACCCGCGTCAGATCGAAGAGGCTATTAAAAATTTCTCGGCCCTGGACCAGGCCGTGGAAGTCATTCGGACCAAGACCCGTGAAGAGGCCAACCTGCGCCAGTTGGCCGGTATCCGTGAGGCCTCCCAGAAATATCGCCAAGCCCTGATTGATGTTTTGGACAACTTTAAAGCCATTCAGGAAATCAACGCCAAGCGCGTCGAGGCGGCCAACGCCGTGCAGCAGGCTGCCGCCGATACGGCCCGGGCGGGCATGGGCGCCACACAGGAAGTGGCCAATGGCGCGGTCACCAGCTTGTCCTCGGCCTCGACGGTCATGATCGGTGGCCTGGCCGTGGCCTTGCTTCTCGGCATCGGCATCGCCTTTTTCCTGACCAAGGCCATCACCGGGCCGGTCATCAAGGGCGTGGCGTTTGCCAAGGGCATGGCCGAGGGTGATTTTACGCGGACCCTCGACATCAACCAGAAGGACGAGATCGGCGTGCTGGCCGCTTCGCTCAACGAAATGGTGGGCAAGCTGCGGGAAGTGGTGGCCGAGGTGCAGTCGGCCTCGGAAAACGTGGCTTCGGGCTCGGAGGAATTATCGGCCTCGGCCCAGAGCATGTCCCAGGGCGCCACGGAACAGGCCGCCAGCGTGGAGGAAATTTCATCCTCCATGGAGCAGATGAGCTCGAATATCAAGCAGAATGCCGAAAATGCCCAGCAGACCCAGTCCATTGCCGTCAAGGCCGCCCAGGATGCCCGTCAGGGCGGGGAGGCCGTGATTTCGGCCGTGGCGGCCATGAAAAACATCGCCGAGAAGATCTCCATCATCGAGGAAATTGCCCGCCAGACCAACTTGCTGGCCTTAAACGCCGCCATCGAGGCGGCCCGGGCCGGCGAACACGGCAAGGGTTTCGCCGTGGTGGCCGCCGAGGTCAGAAAGCTCGCCGAGCGTAGCGGTTCGGCCGCGGCCGAGATTTCCGAACTGTCCGCCTCGAGCGTCCAGGTGGCCGAACAGGCGGGTTCCATGCTGACCAAGATGGTGCCTGACATCCAACGCACGGCCGATCTCGTGCAGGAGATCGCCGCCGCCAGCCAGGAACAGAATTCCGGCGCGAGCCAGATCAACAAGGCCATCCAGCAGCTCGACCAAGTGGTGCAGCAAAACGCCTCGGCCTCCGAGGAAATGGCCTCCACCTCGGAAGAGTTGTCGAGCCAGGCCGAACAGCTCCAAAGCACCATGGCGTTTTTCCGGGTGGCCGGCGTTGCCCAGCGTCAGATCCGTCGGGCCAAGGCCCTGCCGAGTGCCATGGTGTCGCGTCCGGCCCGGCGGTCGGCGGCATCGTCATCTTCGGCCAACAAGGGCGGGGTTGGCATTAACCTGGATGCCGACGTCAAGGACGACGACTTCGAACGCTTCTAGGGCAGCGACGGAAGCCAATCCGCGTAAGATGTGGGCACGGGCGTCCTGGTGGCGCCCGTGCTTTTTTGTTGGGAAGGCGGGGAGATGTGGGGATTTGCGCTGCGCGGTCAAAGGGCACCGCCTTGTGGAAGAGCGCCTTGCTCTTGGTCCCTGCGCGCGGGTTAGGGACGCCTGCCTCCCGGACCACCCGGCCCGCCGTGGCGATTGCCAGGGGGGCCGCCGGGCATGAAGCGGTTGCGTTCGGCCACGCATTCCACGATGGCGAAACGCTCGGTCTTGCCTTCGCTGCAACCGAGAAAAACGCGCACGTGATAGTCGTTTTCCTTGAAGCGCAGGAAATATTCCAGAACGGTCTTGCCGCCGGGCGCCTGGCCGGTGGTGGCGGGGGGGCCGTATTTGGTCACAAACTGGGTCGTGGCCGCCGGGAGGTCGCAGTGGTCAAGAAATTCCTCGGAGGCGGTCATGGAAAAGTCTTTTTTGTTCAGACAGCTGTTTTCGAGGATGTTCTTGCCGCCGGCATTGTTGGGCATGGACAGGCTTTTGGTCTTGGACAACAGCTCGCCCAAGGGCTCGTTGGGCCGGAAGTCGGCCGCCGGCACGGGTTGCGGCAACAATGCCAGGAGCAACGCGACAACGAGGATGCGCAGCATGATACCTCCAAAGCGCTTGGCGGCTAGGACCCGAGCCGCGCGATCCATTCCCGGACGGGTGTCTCGACCAGCGCGCGCAGTTCATCCAAGCGCTGCGGCGTATCAGCCTCGAAACGCAACACCAGGGCCGGCTGGGTGTTGGAGGCCCGCACCAGGGCCCAGCCGTCAGGGAAGGTCAGCCGGATGCCGTCCACGTCAACCATGGGATAGCGGTCCTGAAAAAAGGCCTTGGCCGTGTCCACGACCTGGAATTTGACCGTATCCGGGCAGTCCACCCGGATTTCAGGGGTGGTGGCGGTTTTGGGCCAGTCGTCGAGCAGGGCGGACAGCGGCCGGTTCGTCGCGGCCAGGATTTCGGCCAAGCGCATGGCCGCGTAGATGGCGTCGTCGAAGCCGAAATAGCGGTCGGCGAAAAAGAGATGGCCGCTCATCTCGCCGGCCAGGACCGCGCCGGTCTCTCGCATGCGGGCCTTGATCAGGGAATGGCCGGCGGCGGCCATGATCGGGACCCCGCCATGGGCGGCGATGTCGTTGAAGAGCAGATGGCTGCATTTGACTTCGCCGATGACCGTGGCCCCGGGATGGCTGGCCAGCACGGACCGGGCGAGCAGCGCCAGCACCTGGTCGCCGTAGAGCAGCGTGCCGTGTTCGTCCACCACGCCGAGTCGGTCGGCGTCTCCGTCAAGACCCACGCCGCAATCGGCCCCTTCGGCCACCACGCGTCGGGCCAGGTCGACCATGTTTTCCGGCAGGGTCGGGTCGGGATGGTGGTTGGGGAAGCGTCCGTCGGGCTCGCAGTACAGAGGAATGACCGTGGCCCCGGTCTGGCGCAGCACCTCGGCGCACAACAGCCCTCCGGCCCCGTTGCCGCCGTCCACCACGATTTTCAGCCGTCGGGCCACACTGGCCTGGTCCACCAGATGTTCGATGTAGGCGGGCTTGGGATCGAAGGTGCACACCAGACCCTGGCCGGAGGGAAACGCACGGGCCTCCATGATGGCGCGCAGTTCCTGGATAGCCTCGGTGTGGATGGTGGTTTCGCCGCTCCAGACCTTGAAGCCGTTGAATTGGGGCGGATTGTGACTGGCCGTGACCATGACCCCGGCCCGGCGCCCCAGGGACTTGACCGCGAAATAGCACACCGGCGTCGGCACCATGCCAAGACAGGTCACGTCGCAGCCTGTCCCGGCCAAGCCGACGGCCAGCCGGGCCTGGTACTCGGGAGAGGACAGCCGGCAGTCGTGGCCGATCACGACTTGCCGGTAACCGCTACGCGCGAAATACGTCCCGCACGCCCGGCCGAATTCCTCCACCCAGTCGGGATCGAAGTCCACATTCACAATGCCCCTGACGTCATAGGCGCGGAAAATTCCAGGGGAAAGAGGCTTCATGCCACCTCCTGGGCGGATGCGGCAATGGTTGGCAATCCCTTGACCTTCAGCGGCATCTCTCCTATGCCGCCAAGGATGAACTGGGATTGGGACAAGCTTTCGGAGCAAAAACGCCGCCAGGGATCGCCGTCGCCCGATCCCGTGAACCGGGGCGAAGACTGGGGCAAGTGGCTGTCCACCTTACGGGGGCGGTTGCCGGGCGGGCCAAAAATCGTCATCGGGATTCTCCTTCTGATCTGGATCGCCAGCGGCATCTATATCGTGGAACCCGACGAAGCCGGTGTCGTGCAGCGCTTCGGTGCCTACGTCGCCACGACGGGTCCTGGGCCGCACTATCATTTACCGTTTCCCATCGAGTCCGTAAAGACCCCTAAAGTTTCACAAGTGCGGCGTGTGGAGGTCGGTTTTCGTTCCGGCTACGGCCGGGACGGCTCGGCCATGCAATACCGGCCGGTGAACGAGGAATCGCTCATGCTCACGGGCGATGAAAACATCGTGGATGTACAGTTCATCGTCCAGTATCAGATCGGTAATCCGGTGGAATATCTTTTTCACATCGAGCGGCCGGACGAGACCCTCAAAAGCGCGGCCGAAGCGGCCATGCGCGAGGTCATCGGCAATTCCCGCATCGATTCCGTCCTGACCTCCGGCAAGGTCAAGGTCCAAGCCGACACCAAAGCCCTGTTGCAGTCCATGCTCAACCGCTACGATTGCGGTCTCGACGTGGTGGCCGTGCAGCTCCAGGACGTGCATCCGCCCAAGGCGGTGGTGGATGCCTTCAAGGACGTGGCCAGCGCCCGGGAAGACAAGATCCGTTTCATCAACGAGGCCGAGGCCTATGCCAACGACATCGTGCCCAAGGCCCGGGGCCGTTCCGCCGCCATCCTCAACGAGGCCGCGGCCTTTAAGGAACAGGTCAGCCGGCGGGCCAAGGGCGGCGCCGATCGGTTTTCGGCCCTGCGGACGGAATACGACAAGGCCAGGGACGTGACCCGCGAGCGCCTGTACATCGAGGGGATGGAAGCAATTTTGGCCAATCCGGATCTCGAAAAGATCATCATGGGCGAGGAGGCTGCCAAACAGGTCGTTCCCTATCTGCCCCTGGAAGCGGTCCGCCCGCCCGGCCGCGCCGCCGAGGCCGCCCAGGACGCGGCCAAGCGCCTTGAACCGGCCAAGGGCAAGGGAGCCAACCAGTGAAGACTTCCACCATTGTCGCCGCGGTGGTGGCGTTTTGCGTCATGGTGGCCGCCGTCCAGACTTTTTTTGTCGTGGACCAGACCGAACGGGCCATTGTTCTCCAACTCGGCAAGCCCTTGGATGGCGTCCTGGAACCGGGGCTGCATGCCAAGATCCCCTTCATTCAGAACGTGATCTTCGTCGATGCCCGGCTGCTCGAATACGACGCCAAGGCGGCCGAGATCCTGACCTCGGACAAGAAAAACATGGTGGTGGACAACTATGCCAAATGGCACATTACCGATCCGCTGCTGTTTTATCGGACCTTGCGCACGGTCCGCCGGGCCCAGGCCAGGCTCGACGACATTATTTACGCCGAGTTGCGGGTGGCCCTGGGCCAGTATACCCTCCATGACGTGGTCGCGGAGAAGCGGGCGGACATCATGGGCGAGGTGACCCGGAAATCTACCGAGTTGCTGACGCCGTACGGCATTGCGGTTGTGGATGTGCGCATCAAACGGACGGATCTGCCGCCGGAGAACGCCCAGGCCATTTACAGCCGCATGCGGGCCGAGCGGGAACGGCAAGCCAAACTCTATCGGTCCGAAGGCTTGGAAGAGATGGAAAAAATCAAGTCCGGCGCGGACAAGGATCGGGCCGTGCTTTTGGCCGAAGCCGAACGCCAGGCCGAGGTGCTGCGGGGCCAGGGTGATGCCGAGGCAGCCTCCGTCTGGGCGGCGGCCGTGTCCAAGTCTCCGGAGTTTTTTGCCTTCACCAGAAGTTTGGAAGCCTACCGCAAGGCGACGGCTCGACAGACCCGGGTGTTTTTGACCCTGGACAGCCCGTTTCTCAAATTCATGCGCTGATGCTCCCTGACTTGGTCATGAGACAGGTTACATGCCCGTTTTCTCGCAACCCAGGAAACACGCTTGGGGAGGCCACCCGATAGGGCGCCCCGGAAGCGGGTGCCGGTTCGCCGGTGACCCGGTTGGACCACGCGCATCGCGTGGAGGAGAACGGATGAGTTCGATGCTGCGCTTGTTGTGCTTCGTGGGGCTGTTTGCCTTGCTGTGCGCCACGGGCAGTGAGTTGTGTGCCTCGGGCAGCGCCCATTTTCTGCCAGGCCTTTTTGGCCATGACGCAAGCCGGGAACGGCTCGATCCCGAGCCGTTACGGTCGCGGGAGGAGAACTTTCGCGGCATAAGCCCCTTGCCCGACATGGCCAGTCGGGTTTTTTCGTCCTTGTGGGCGGACAGACGGGGGAGCGGGACGGCCGAGAAAACATTGCGTGACGTGCAGTAAACGCCAGGTGGGGCGATCTGAACCGGGCAATAGCAAGGGGCCGGAGACAGTATTTGCCCTTGGGGTTGGCAAAAAATGCCCGGAGGCCGGTAGCCGGCTCCCGGGCTTGACAAGGCAGGCGAGTTTGTCGGAAGGTGCAGCGCCTTGCGCGGCGAGCGGAACGCCGGCGTGCCATGTATGTCCAACTACCCGCCATCCCAGCAGCAATCCATAGGGGGAACCGATGGTTCTGGAGCTGATCAAGCCCGGTACGCACTTCAATTTCCTGAAATACCGGAAACTGGCTTATATTATTTCGGCTGCGGTCATTGTGGCCGGGCTGGTTTCCCTGGTCGTCAAGGGCGGACCGCGCTACGGCGTTGATTTCGCCGGCGGCCTGTCCATTCAAATCCGTTTCGCCAAGGACATGGACGTGCCGGCCCTGACCAAGGCCATGGAGGAGGCTGGTCTCGACAATGTGGTCGTGCAGCGCTTCGGCCAGGAGGCCAACCACGAATATCTGGTTCGGGCCTCGGAGCAGAAGGTTGCCCAGGAGTCGTTGCGGGCTGCCGTGGACAAGGTTCTGGCCGCCCAGTTTTCTGATTCGGGCTACAGCGTCCAGCGTCTGGAGATGGTGGGACCGAAGGTGGGCGCCGACCTGCGCGGGAAGGCGCTGGAGGCCATCTTCTATTCGGTGCTTTTGATCGCCATCTATATTTCCGGCCGGTTCGAGCAGCGTTGGATGGCAGCCGGCATCATGGCGGCCGGGCTCTCCGGCGGGATCTACGTGCTCAAGCTCGTGGGCGCTTCCACCACCTGGCTCATTGTGGCTGCCATGGCCATCACCCTGGCGCTTTGCTTCATCATGCGGCTCAAATTCGCCCTGGGTGCGGTGGTGGCGGATCTCCACGACGTACTTGTCACCATCGGCATCTTTTCCTTGCTTGACAAGGAGTTCGATCTCACCATCGTGGCCGCGCTGCTGACCATCCTCGGCTACTCGCTCAACGATACCATCATCGTCTACGACCGCATCCGCGAACACCTGCGCGGCAGATCCAAGAACGAGCCCCTGGACCAAATGATCAATAAGAGCGTCAACGAGACCCTGTCGCGTACCATTCTGACCGCCGGCACCACCTTGCTGACCGTGGCTTGCTTGTACTTCTTCGGGGGCTCGGTCATCCACGACTTTGCCCTGGCCATGCTCATCGGCATCCTGGCCGGCACCTATTCCTCGATCTTCGTGGCCAGCCCGATCCTGCTTGACCTGGGCTCCGGGCTCAAGCCCCGGGCCGGCTCAGCGCCGGTAACCAAGTCGAATCTGGCCAAGGCCTGATTCGACCGCGCCACATGGACACGAAAAAGGCCGCTCTCCATAAGGAGGGCGGCCTTTTTGTTGTGGCTGGAATGGGCTGGGGATGCCCTTTTGCGGCCGGGGCGCGTGCCTACCAGACGCTTCTGACCTTGACCCCCCGGGCGGCCATGTGTTCCTTGCACTGGCGGATGGAGTATTCGCCGTAGTGCACGATGGAGGCGATCAGCGCCGCCGAGGCCTTGCCCTTGGTCACGGCGTCGGCCATGTGTTCGGGGTTGCCGGCTCCACCCGAGGCGATGACCGGGATGGTCACGGCCTCGGCGATCATCCGGGTCAGCGTCAGTTCGTAGCCGGTCTTGGCGCCGTCGGCATCGATGGAGTTGAGGCATATCTCGCCGGCGCCGAGCCGCTCCACGGTCTTGGCCCACTCGAGGGCATCCAGGCCCATGTACTTGCGCCCGCCGTGGATGACGATTTCGTAGCCCGAGGGGATTTTCTCGGACACGTCCACCTTTTTGACGTCCATGCCCACGACCACGCACTGGGACCCGAAGGCGGCCGCGCCTTGGCTGATGATGTCCGGGTTTTTCACCGCTGCCGAATTGACCGAGATCTTTTCCGCGCCGGCGAGCAACACCGCCCGCATGTCCTCCACCGTGGAGATGCCGCCGCCCACGGAAAAGGGGATGAAGATCTGGCTCGCCACCTTGTCCACCACGTCGAGCATGATGCCCCGGCCTTCGCTGGAGGCCGTGATGTCGTAAAAGACGAGCTCGTCCGCCCCTTCCTCGTAATAGATGCGGGCCGTTTCCACCGGATCGCCGATGTCCACATTGCCCTTGAACTTGATGCCCTTGGTGAGCTTGCCGTTGCGGACGTCCAGGCAGGGAATGACGCGTTTGGACAGCATGGCTAGTTGGCCTCCTGGCAGTAGGCGGCGAAATTGCGCAGTAAGGTGAGGCCCGGGCGGCCGCTTTTTTCCGGGTGGAACTGCACGGCCCAAAGTCCCGTGCGGCCGTGCAGGGAGCAAAACGGCAGGCCGTAGGTCGTCACGCCGATGATGTATTCGGGCTTGGGCACCGGATAGTAGCTGTGGACGAAGTAGAATTCCGCCTCGGGCTCGATGCCGTCGAAAAGCGGGCAGGGGGCTTGGAGCGCCACCCGGTTCCAGCCCATGTGCGGGATGCGGATGGGCTGGCCGTCCTCGTCGGTGAGGTCCGGGCTGAACATGGCGCACGCTCCGGGGATGATGCCCAGGGCCTTGGTGTCGTTTTCGGCGCTGTAGTCGAGCAGGATCTGGCAACCCACGCAGATGCCGAGCAGGGGCTTGCCGGCCGCGACCTGGGCGGCGAGCAGTGTGTCGAGTCCGGTGCTGGTGAGCTCATGCATGGCCTGGCCGGCGGCGCCGACCCCCGGAAAAATGATGCCCGAGGCGTCCGCGATGACGGCCGGATCGGCGGTGATGCGGCAGGGAATGCCCAGATGGTCCAGGGCGCGGCGCACGCTGGTCTGGTTTCCGGCCTTGTAGTCGAGAATGGCGAGCATGGATAGGTTCTCCGCCAGGGGCGCGGCCCTGGACCCCGCCGGGGGGGATAATCCCCCCCGGACCCCTTGACGGGGGGAGGGGGGCATGTGACTGGAATGCCGACCTGTTTCAGCCAGGATCAAGCTGTCGATCCCGGCATCGTCGTGATCGGAAAATAGTTCTTTTGGCCAATTTCGACAAGCTTGGCAAGGGAGGCCGCCATGCTGATCGTGACCGGCGGGGCCGGATTTTTGGGCAGTGCCCTGCTGTGGGGACTCAATGAGGCCGGGCGGGATGACATTTTGGTCGTGGACAACCTCGGCAGTGGCGAAAAATGGAAAAATTGCGTCAATCGCCGCTACCGCGACTACCTGCACAAGGATGCCTTTCTGGCGGCCGTGACAGGCGGGGACAATCCTTTCGGTACCATCGAGGCGATCGTGCATCTGGGCGCCTGCTCTTCCACCACCGAGACCGATGCCGAGTATCTCATGCGCAACAATTTCGGCTATGCCCGGGCCGTGGCCCGGTTCGCCCTGGCGCATGGAGCGCGATTCGTAGTCGCGTCCTCGGCCGCGACCTACGGCGACGGCTCGGCCGGTTTCGACGACGACCCGGACTGCCTGGACACCCTCAAGCCGCTCAACATGTACGGCTATTCCAAGCACCTCTTCGACCTTTGGGCGCGCCGGGAAGGCTTGCTCGGGGGGCTTGCCAGCCTCAAGTTCTTCAACGTCTATGGTCCCAACGAATACCACAAGGGCGACATGCGCTCGGTGGTGTGCAAGGCTTTCAAGCAGATCCGCGAAACTGGGCGGCTCAAGCTGTTCAAGTCCTACCGGCCCGAATATCCGGACGGGGGGCAGCAGCGGGATTTTCTCTATGTCAAGGACGCGGTGGCAGTGATGCTCTGGCTTTTGGAGCACCCCGAGGTGAACGGCATCTTCAATGTCGGGGCCGGGGTGGCCCGGACCTGGAATGACCTGGCGGCGGCGGTGTTCGCGGCCATGGATCGGGAGCCGGCCGTTGACTACGTGGACATGCCCGGGACGCTTCGCGGCAAGTATCAGTATTTCACCGAGGCGAAGATGGCGCGGCTCCGTGGGGCCGGCTACGACACGCCGTTTCACTCCCTGGAGGATGGCGTGGCTGATTACGTGCGCCACTATCTGGCTGCGCCCGACCATTATCTCTGATGCGCGCCCCGTCGAGGGGGACCGGGGGGCATCATGCCCCCCGGCC
>JAWRKJ010000057.1:0-6707 GCA_040307025.1 Desulfovibrionaceae bacterium
GGGGGGGCGTCCTGACCGCGAAACAATGACAACTGCAACCGACGCAAGTCAGAAAGGGAGGCTTCACATGGAAGTCGCAGGCTACAACATGCCCGAGGAACTCTACTACGATACCTATCACTTCTGGACCCGGGTCGATGGCGACATCCTGGTCATGGGGATGGACGACTTCGCCGAGAAGCTCGCCGGTCAGATCGTGTTCGTGCAGCTGCCCTTCGAGGGCAAGGCCGTCACCGCCGGCAAGAAATTCGCCAAGGTCGAGTCCGGCAAATGGCTCGGCACCGTGTACGGCCCGGTGGATGGCGAAATCATCGCCGCCAACCAGGAACTCGAGGCCAATCCCTCGCTGATCAACCAGGACTGCTATGGCAAGGGCTGGATGTACAAGATCCGTCCCAAGGATGTGAGCCAGTTGAGCCGGTTGATCCATGGCGGTAAGGACGTCCTCGAACCCTGGTTGCAGGAAGACGTCAAGAAATTCAAGAAGGACTAGCATTAGCATGAGCCAGCCAGCGTTTAGTCTCAAGCAGCGCCTGGAGATGGAGGCCTGTGCCTCGTGCAGGCTGTGCGTGGATGTCTGTCCCGCGGTCGCTGCGACGAAAGACGGCTCCTTGTCGGCCTTGCTGCGCATGAAGGGTCTCAAGGAGATCCTCAAGAGCCGCAAGGGCTTGTTCCGAAAGATTTTCGGAACCAAGGAGCCGTCGGCCGAGCAGCTCAAGGAATTCGGCACGTCCGTGTTCCGCTGCTCGCTTTGTGGCAACTGCCAGGAGGTGTGCCCCCTGGGCCTGCACCTCAAGGATCTGTGGCTGTCGCTGCGGGAAGAACTCGTGCGCACGGGCAATTTCCCCAGCAAGATCGAGATGATTCGAGACAACCTCGAGTCGAGCCACAACGTCTTTGACGAAGACAACGACGAAAGGGCCGATTGGGTCGAGGACATGCGCAATCCTCCGGACGACGCCTTCCAGAAGGATAAGGCCGAGGTGGTGTTCTTCACGGGTTGTGTGGGAGCCTACTTCCCCCTGGCCCAGAAGATTCCCATTGCCTTGGCCGAGATCTTCGAGGCCAGCGGGGTGGATTTCACCTTGCTCGGCAAGGAGGAATGGTGTTGCGGATTCCCGCTGGTCGGCGCCGGTCTGGGCGAAGGCCTCCAGACCTTCATTGACCACAACCTCGAAGCCGTGCGCAGCAAGGGCGCCAAAAAGGTGGTCTTCACCTGCCCGTCCTGCTACCAGATCTGGCGTGAGGCGTATCCCAAGGAATTCGAGCTGTTCCATGCTTCCGAATTCCTGATCGACCTGGTGACGTCCGGCAAGGTGCCGCTCAAGGAAGTGGACATGACCGTGACGTACCACGATCCGTGCGACCTGGGCCGCGGGGCTCGGGTCTTTGACGCGCCTCGTGAGGTTTTGCGGGCCATCCCCGGCCTCAAGCTGGTGGAAATGCCCCATAATCGCGAAAACTGCCTGTGCTGTGGCGGCGGGGGAAACCTCGAGATGATCGACGGGGATCTCTCCTCGGCCATGGCCAAACGGAAAGTCGAGGAAGCCGTGAGCACCGGTGCGCAGGCCATTATCACCACCTGTCAGCAGTGTGTGCGGACCATGACGACCTATGCCAAGCGCAACAAGGTTGCCATAGACGTCATGGATCTGTCCCAGCTGGTGCGGCAGGCCCTGGCGCGCTAGGATGCGGTTTCCCTGCGGAGTATAATGATGCGGACATGGCGACTTCTGGATCTTCCGCCCCTGAGTGCGGCGGAGAACATGGCCCTGGACGAGGTGCTGCTGGAACTCAAGGGACAGGGGGCGGGTACGCCCAACACCCTTCGGTTCCTGCAGTTTCGTCCCAAGGCCGTCCTGGTTGGGTTTCATCAGTCCGTCCAGGAGGAAATCCGGGTCCCGTACTGCAAGGCCCATGGCATCGATATCAACCGCCGCATCACCGGCGGCGGTGGGCTGCTCTTCGACGAGAGCCAGATCGGCTGGGAAGTCATCTGTGACAAGGCCTTCTTCGATGTCGTGCTGCCCACGGACCGGCTCTTCCGCGACCTGTGCGAACCCACGGTGTCCGCATTGCGTTCCCTCGGCGTCGAGGCCCAATTCCGTCCGCGAAACGATATCGAGGTGCACGGTCGCAAGATCTCGGGCACCGGCGGTACCGACAGCGAAGGCGCGTTCATGTTTCAAGGAACGCTGCTGACGGATTTCGACGTCGAGACCATGCTCAAAAGTCTGCGTATTCCGGTCGAGAAGCTCAAGGCCAAGGAGATCGATTCGGTCAAGCAGCGCGTCACCTGTCTCACCTGGGAACTGGGGCACGTGCCGGACACGGCCATGGTCAAGCAGGCCCTGGTCAAGGCCTTCGAAAAGCACCTGGATATCACCCTGGTGCCCGGCGGTCTGACCGAGCAGGAACAGCAATTGTTCGACGAGCGCCTGCCGTACTTCCAGTCCCAGGAATGGATCGATCTCGTTCGTCCGACCTATGAAAAAACCGAAGTGGTCCAGGCCGCATACAAGTCGCCGTTCGGCCTGGTCCGCTTCACGTTGGTCGTCAACCTGCCCCAGAAAATCCTCAAGAATGTCTATATCACCGGGGATTTCCTGTCTTTTCCGTCCCGGGCCCTGTTCGACCTCGAAGCGGCCCTGCGCGGCCGGCCCTTGGACGCGGACACCCTGTGCGGGGTGATCCGGGGCTTTTTCGCCGACGGGAAGATCACCATTCCGGGCATGGGCGCGGACGATCTGTGCAAGCCCGTGCTCCAGGCCCTGGAAAAGGTGGCCATCACCCGGCATGGCATCCCCCTCGAATACTGCAACCAGATCAGCGTGACCAACGGGACTTTTGACGAGGTCATCGCCAAGAAGCCCTCGGCGCTCCTGTTGCCATACTGCTCCAAGCTCAAGGAGTGCGACCTGCGCTACAACAAGGCCTGCCGGGCCTGCGGCGGGTGCACCGTGGGCGAAGCCTGGGACCTTGGCCTCGAACGGCACATGCAAAGCATTTGCATTACCAGCTTCGAGGATCTCATGCAGGAACTCAAGGCCTTGCGTGACACCGGGGCCGAGGCCTTTATCGGGTGCTGCTGCCAGCCGTTTTATACCAAGCACGTCGATGATTTCACGAAGGTTGGGCTGCCCGGCATCCTGCTCAATATCGAAAACACGACCTGCTACGAGCTCAACCAGGAACAGCAAGCCTACAAGGGCGAGTTTTCGAGTCAGACGGACTTGAATCTCGGCCTGTTGCGGGCCGTGCTGGATGCCAAGTGCGCATGAGGCCTTTTATGCGGTCCCTCGATTGCAATGTGTTGGTGGTGGGTGCCGGTCCGGCCGGATCGTGCGCCGCGCGGGAAGCGGCCGCTGCCGGCGCCAACGTGTTGGTGCTGGAGCGCCGGCCGGTCATCGGTGTGCCGGTGCAGTGTGCCGAATACATCCCGGCGCCGCTGGTGGGCGAAGTCGGGGTGGGCCGGGGCTATATCGTCCAGTATGTCGCGGGCATGCGCACCATGCTCAACGGCGAGCCCATTCAGGAGCTGGCCGCGCCCGGATGCATGATCCGCCGCGACCAGTTCGACCAAGCCCTGGCCCAGGCAGCCCGGGAAGTCGGTGCGCGCTATCTGCTTGACACGTCGGCCATAGCTTTCGACGGTCGGGTGCTCACGGCACGGCATCGTGGCGGCGAAATCATCACTATCCAGGCCGATGTGATGATCGGAGCCGACGGACCTCATTCCCGGGTCGGCCGCTGGATCGGCTCGGCCAACGCCAACTGCGTGCCGGCCGCCCAGATGCGGGTGCGGCTGACCAATCCGCTGCAGTACACCGAGGTCTTTTTCGATGATCGTATTTACGGCGGCTATGCCTGGCTGTTCCCCCGGGGGGACGAGGCCAACCTGGGGCTTGGCATGCTGCGGCGTGACGCGAGCGCGCCCAAACTGGGGGCGGTGTTGCACGCGCTGCTCCAGGAGCTGGCCGACCAGGGACGCATCGAGCGCACGCCCGTGGGCACGTCCGGCGGCTGGATTCCGGCCGAGGCCCCGCGCTCCATTGTCCGCGACCGGGTCATCCTGGCCGGGGACGCGGCCGGCCATACCCATCCCGTGACCGGCGCCGGCGTGTTCCAGGCCGTCATGGGCGGCAAGATGGCCGGGAAATGGGCGGCCCGGGCGGCCCTGACCGGGGATCTGACCCTGCTTGACCGCTACGAGGCCGAGTGGAACGAGTTTTACGGCGAGGCCCTGGAGCGGGGCTTTTCGCGGCGGCAGTTGCTGGAAAGCCATCCGGGAAAGCTCGAAGACATCATCCGGCGCTGCTGGATCGGTTTCCGGGAATATTATGGAGAGGCTTGAACACAGGCTGGCCCGGGCCCGGGAAATGTCCTGGAGCCATTTGGGCAAGCGGATCTCGTTCCACCTGCCGGGCATGTTCGCCATCAACGGCAGCCGGGGGCGCTATCCGGCCCTGTCCCTCACGGGCAAGGCGTGCAGCCTGGGGTGCGACCACTGCAACGGCAAGTTGCTTGAGCCCATGATCCCGGCCACGGACCCCCAGACCCTGGTGGAGAAATGCCGGGCCCTGGAAGCGGCCGGGCACTTGGGCGTGCTGGTCAGCGGCGGTTGCGATCCGAACGGCTGTTTGCCCTGGGAGGCTTTTCTGCCGGCCCTGGCCGCGGTCAAGGCGACCACCTCCCTGACCGTGACCGTGCACAGCGCCTTCGTCACCGAGGAAACCGCCCTGGGCCTCAAGACGGCCGGCGTGGACCAGGCCCTGGTCGATGTCATCGGCAGCGACGCGACCTACCGGCAGGTCTACCACATGGACGCGGGCCTGGCCCGGCTCAAGGCTTCCCTTGCGGCCCTTGGCAAGGCGGGTCTGCCCGTGGTGCCGCACATCATCTGCGGATTGCACTACGGCGAGGTGCGCGGCGAGGCCGAGGCCCTGGATATGGTCGCCGACCTCGATCCGGAAGTGGTGGTGCTCATTTCGCTGATGAATCTGCCGGGCACGGCCATGGCCACGGTGCAGCCACCCGAGCCCGAGGCGGTGGCGGAACTGATCGTCGCCACCCGGCTGCGCCTGCCGCAAACCCCCATCAGCCTCGGCTGCGCCCGGCCCCGGGGCCGGGAACGCCTGGAACTTCTGGCCGTGGAGGCCGGGGTCAATCGCCTGGCCCTGCCGTCCGAGGAGGCCAGGCAGCGGGTGGAGGAACTGGGCCTGGATATCGAATATCACCGGACCTGCTGCTCGGTGCGGCGCGGTCCGGGGGAAAATCCGTGGTGAGGATGCGGCGGACCGGGCTTTGGCCGGATCGACTTTTTGCAAGCGTTGCGGCGCGCAGCCGCGGGGAGTAAGGCACGATGGACGAACAGACGACCACGATGGGAAAAGAGGAGCGGCAGGAAAGCCCGCAGTATCTCAGGATGAGCCTGGCGGCCGCCATGACCCTCGACTTTGTGCCCGGGATCTTTTACCGGGATGCCAGATTGTACTGCATCAACCTGCTTTTGACCTACCCGTCCGGCTGCGCGGCCAGGTGCGCCTATTGCGGTCTTTCCGGAAGCCGTCCTGGCCAGGCTTCGAAAAACAGCTTCATCCGGGTCACCTGGCCGACCTATTCCCTGGATGCCATTATCGAGGCCATCGGGAAGCGCCAGCACAAGGTGAAACGGATCTGCATCTCCATGCTGACCAATACCCGGTCCATCCGGGACACCAAGGAAATCTGCCGCCGGTTGCGCGCGAGCTTCGATATCCCGGTGTCGCTGCTCATCTCGCCCACGGTGCTTTCGCACCAGGATCTCGTGGAGTTCAAGGAAGCCGGCGCGGACAAGATCGGCGTGGCCATTGATCTGGCCACCCCGGCCCTGTTCGATCGCTACCGAGGCTCCGGCGTGGGCGGCCCCCACAAGTGGGAGGTCTATTGGAACTGTCTGGCGGACGCCATCGACATCTTCGGCAAGGACTATGCCGGGTCCCACTTCATGGTGGGCATGGGCGAGACCGAGGCCGAGATGTGCGCGGCCATCCAGCGCGTCCATGACATGGGCGGCAATACGCATCTTTTCTCTTTTTTCCCCGAGGCGGCCTCGACCTTGGCCGACCATCCGCAGCCCCCCATGGAACAGTACCGCCGCATTCAGCTGGCCAGGTACCTGATCGACGGGGGTCAGGCGTGCGCCGACGGATTCGTCTACAACGCCGACGGCCGCCTGTTGGAATTCGGGATACCCCAGGATCTCCTGGACGGACTGATCGCATCCGGTGAGCCGTTCCGCACGAGCGGCTGCACGGGATACGACGGGGAAGTTGCCTGCAACCGGCCGTACGCCAATTCCCGGCCCGGCCCGGACATCCGCAACTTTCCGTTCAAGCCCGATCAGGATGATGTTCGCCGTATCCGGAAGCAGATGGGGCTGGCCGTGGACAGTGGCGCCGACGCGGAAACACAAGCCGATCCGGTGGGAGCCCATGACGACGCCTGGGCGCGCCCCGCGGCCAACCCCTGATGGCCACACCGTGCCCGGTCCGGCAAGAACGGCCGGGCACGGCGTCCCTTTGGAGACCGGACCGTCAACCTGTAACGTCCCTGAGGTAGCATCCCATGTCCCTTGATGAACGTATTATCACCGAAGCCATTCTCGAAACGTACGCAGCCAAGTTCAAATCGAGCCTCGACCTCGACGTGGCCATTGTCGGCGGCGG
>JAWRKJ010000058.1:0-9200 GCA_040307025.1 Desulfovibrionaceae bacterium
CCCGGCGCCGGGCACGGTCGCGCCCCGGAAGCCTTCCGGAAGTCGTGCCGGGGCGTGGACCAGCAACCCCGGAGACTGGCCATTTTCCAGGACCCGCGGCAATTGTTCCTGCTCTGGACGCTGTGCCGCCTGGCCCAGGGCGGAGTGCTGCTCTATGTCTGGCGCATCCACCGGAACTTCGCCCCGGCCAGGGATTGGGGCCTGGGGGCGCTGGTGGCCGTGCCGGGACTGGTACTGCTTGGCCTGCGCGGCCTCGTGCCCGACTGGGCCTCCATGCTTCTGGCCTACGCCTTTGTGCTGCCGGGCTGGATGCTGTTCGATTTCGGCCTTATCCGGGCCGCCGGCCGACATCCCCCCTGGCGGTTGGGGATGGGCACCTGCGGGCTGGCCCTGGGCTTTCTCGCCTGGTACGGCCTGGTCGATCCCGGCTTTTCGGCCCGGATGCTCGCGACCACCGCCGCCCTCCTCGTTTTTGACGGCACCACCGCCGCGATCTGTCTGTTGCAGCGGGGACGGGGTATGGGCCTGACCCTGCGCATCCTCGGCGGTGTGTTGCTCGTCAACATCCTTTCCGACCTGTGGCGGGCCTCGGGCATCGCCGACGTCCGACCGCTCTGGCTGTTTACGCCTCTCCCAGCCCATATCCAATACGGCTTCGTGGCCATTCTCAGCACGGTGATCGTCACCCCCCTGCTCGTGCTGCTCACAGCCCAAAAGCTCCAGGAGGAACTGCGCGATCTGGCCTGCCGCGATCCCCTGACCAGCGCCTGCAACCGCCGCACCCTGGACGAGGTCGTCTCCGACCACTGGCCACGGGCGAGCGCCAGCGGCGAACCCCTGTGCTGCCTCATGCTCGATATCGACCATTTCAAGGAATTTAACGACCGCTACGGCCATCAGGCCGGAGACCAGGCCCTGGTCGCGGTCTCGAAAGCGGCCCGGGCCCTGCTGCGGACCGAGGACACCTGGTGCCGTTTCGGCGGCGAGGAATTCCTGGCCCTCTTGCCCCGCACCGAGGCCGCGCACGCCATGGTCGTGGCCGAACGGCTACGCCATACCATCGCCGCCCTGCCGCTCGATGCCTGGGAACGCTCCCGACGGGTGACGGTGAGCATCGGCGTGGCCGAGGCCCGGGCCGAATCCGTCAGTTGGCCGGAACTGGTCGGTCGATGTGATCGGGCGCTCTATCTGGCCAAAAACCGGGGCCGGAACCAGATCGCCCTGGCCGAGGCCGACGCCGCCAACCTGGACGAAGCCGCGTTCGTCTGCCTGACCTGGGACCCGACCTATGCCTGCGGCCAGCAGGCGATCGACGAACAGCACCGTCGGCTTTTTTCCGCTTCCAATACCCTGCTCACCGCCCTGCTGACCGGCTGGCCCAAGCCCGCCTGCCAGGAACTGATCGAAGCCCTGCTGGCCGAAGTGCTGACCCATTTTCATGACGAGGAGCTGATTTTCCGGGCCGCCGGCTATGCCGAGGCCGACGCCCATGCCGCCATCCACCAGGCGCTGCTGGACAAGGCCCGGACAATGGCCGAAAAATATACCCAGGACGCCCTGACCCTGGGCGAAGTGTTCGATTTTCTGGCCAAGGACGTGGTGTCCCGGCACATGCTCGCCGAGGACCGCAAATTCTTTCCCTGCCTGCGCACCGGCCTTCCCACCCTTGGGCCACGTTCCCGGCCGGCGTAAAAATTCCCAACGATTCCAAAGGGCCGACATTTGTCGCCGCCTGTGCTACAACCTGCGCCCACCCGGGCCGGCAGCAAGGAAAACGAGCGTCGGTCGCGGCCCCAATTTCCCGGCGGAGGACGCGTGCGTTTCACCCTTGTCTCGATCTTTCCGGAATTTTTCGATTCCTTTCTGGCCTGCGGGCTCATGGCCAAGGCCCTGGAAGCCGGGGTCGTTTCCGTCGACCGGGTCAATCCCCGGGATTTCGCCACGGACCGCCACCATACCGTGGACGACCGGCCCTACGGCGGCGGGCCGGGCATGGTCATGAGCCTGCCGACCTTGACCGCGGCCTTGCGTAGCCTGCCCGAGCCCGGCCGGGTGCTCATGCTGTCCCCGGCCGGCCGGCGCTTCGACCAGTCCCTGGCCGAGGAGCTGGCCCGGGAACCGGCCCTGACCGTGCTGTGCGGCCGGTACGAAGGCATCGACGCCCGGATCTTCGACCTGTTCGACATCACGCCCGTGTCCATCGGCGATTTCGTGCTCTCGGGCGGCGAATCGGCCGCGACCTGCCTCATGGAGTCCGTGGCCCGGCTCGTGCCCGGATTCATGGGCAAGGAGGCCTCGGCCGACGAGGAAAGTTTCGCCTCGGGCCTGCTCGAATATCCGCATTACACCCGGCCCGAGGTGTTCGAAGGCCTGCCCGTGCCGCCGGATCTGCTGACCGGGCATCACGCGGCCATTGCCGCCTGGCGCCGGCGCCGGGCCCTGGAAACCACCCTGGCCCGCCGGCCCGACCTGTTCGACAGCACGACCCTGACCGAGGACGACGCGGCCTTTTTACGCGGCCAGCCCCGGTCGCGGCCCGGCCGCAATCTGCATATCGGGCTCGTGCACGGCCCGGTGCTGCTCAAGGACGGCAAAGTGGGCACGGTGTCTTTGACAAACCTCGACATCCACGATATAGCGCGCGTTTCCCGCACCTACGGTCTCGGCGGGTTCGAAGTGGTATCCCCACTCCGGGACCAGCTCGCCCTGGCCGCGCGCATCCTGGAACATTGGCGCACGGGACCGGGATTGCGGGCCAATCCGGACAGGACCGAGGCCCTGTCCCTGGTCCGGCTCCACGAGGATCTGGACACGGCCCTGGCCGCAGTGTCGGACGAACATGGCCAGCCGGCGGCCCTTGTGGCCACCAGCGCCAGAAACGCGGCCACGCTGTCCTTCGCGGCGGCGCGCAAGTTGCTGGCCGAGCGGCCGGTACTCGTAGTGTTGGGCACGGGACACGGCTTGGCCGATGCGGTGCTGCACCGGGCCGAAGGGGTGTTGCCCCCCTTGCGGCCGTTTTCGGAGTATAACCATCTTTCGGTGCGGGCCGCGGCCGGCATCCTCACCGACCGGTTGCTGGGTGACACGCTGTAGACCGGCGGCGACAAAACAGACATTCCAAGGCCAGATGGGCGCGGCGTGCCCCACGGGCCTATCCGAGGAGAAAGCGTCATGAACGTGATCAATGCCATCGAACGAGAGCAGCTGCGCCTGGACATGCCGGAGTTTCGCCCCGGCGACACCGTGAAGGTGTTTCTGCGCATTCTGGAAGGCGAAAAGGAACGTATCCAGGTCTTCCAGGGCGCGGTGCTGCGCCTGCGCCGGGGTGGGGTCAACTCCACCTTCACCGTGCGCAAGGTGTCCGACGGCGTGGGCGTGGAGCGCGTGTTCCCCATGCACTCCCCCTTCATCGAGAAGGTGGAAGTGCTGACCCAGGGCAAGGTGCGCCGCAGCCGCCTGTACTACCTGCGTGCCCTGCGCGGCAAAGCCGCCCGCATCAAGACCCGGACCACCTGGGAATCCTAGTCCGGGGGCGATCGCCCGTGGACCGTTCCGGGTACCACACCTTTTTGGCCGTTGCCTGTCCGCCGCCGCAAGGCGGTTTGGACAGGCGCGGCTTTTCGTGTTGATGCATGCTTCCCTGTACATGGCCGGCGTGGACGAGGCCGGACGGGGCTGCCTGGCCGGACCGGTGGTGGCGGCGGCGGTCGTTTTACCCGAAACCTACGCCCTGCCCGGGCTCACGGATTCCAAAAAGCTCTCCCCGGCCCGCCGGGAACAGCTGGCCCCGGCCATCAAGGCCCAAGCCCTGACCTGGGCCGTGGGTGTGGCCTGGCCACCCGAGATCGACCGCATCAATATTCTGCAAGCGACCTTTGCCGCCATGGCCCGGGCCGTGGCCCATCTGGCCCCCGTACCGACGCTTGTGCGCGTGGACGGCAACAAGACCATCCCGGCGCGCCTGCTCGCCGGCCTGGGCAACCCTCCCGACCAGGAAGCGATCATCGGCGGCGACCTGACCGTTCCGGCCATCTCGGCCGCGTCCATCCTGGCCAAGACCTTCCGGGACAAGCTCATGGTGCTTTTCGACCGGCGCCATCCTGGCTACGGCTTTGCCGCCCACAAGGGCTACGGCGTGGCCGCGCATCTGGCCGCGCTCCGCCGGCTCGGGCCGTGCCGCCTGCACCGGCTGACCTTTCGGGGCGTCCTGCCCGAGCCCCCTTCCCCCCAGGTCAGCCAAGCCACCCTGCCCGGACTCTAGATGCATCCCTCGCTTCACACCCTTTCTCCTCCCCTCCTCCCCGCCTGCGCCCCTCGAAGAGGCGACGTCCCTCTCCCCTTCGGGTGGTCCAGGCGAGGGCATCCCCCTCCTGGCCGCCGGAGGCGCCCCACCCCATGACCGCCCCCCATCTCGAACTGGGACGGGAAGGCGAGGTCCTGGCCGCGCGGCTGCTCACCGGCAAGGGCTACCGCATCCTGACCCGCAATTACCGCGCGAGAGGCGGCGAAGTGGATCTCGTCTGTCAGGACGGGGACACGCTCGTGTTCGTGGAGGTCAAGACGCGAAGCGCTGGCAGTCTGGGGCGGCCGGATCAAGCCGTGACCGGGGTCAAGCGGGGAAGGCTGGTGCGGGCGGCGGCCGCCTTTTTATCGGAGCACGACGGCTGGGAACGGCCGTGTCGGTTCGATGTGGTGGCCGTCGTGGACCGCGACGGGTTCCGGACGGCCACCCACCTGCCCCATGCCTTCAGCGTCGAGGACGCCCTGGGCGGGGGACGGTTCTATCAACCCGGCTAGCCTGCCTGGAGGCCTTGCCGGGGATTATTCGTCATCGGCGTCGTCCGCGCCCTGTTCCTCCTCGGACAGGGAGAACGAGGCCGCCGCCTCGTAGATCCGCGCTTCCACGTAGCTCACGATGTCATCGTCATCGGAATCGACATCGAAGCAGTAACCGTCCTTGGAGAGCAGGCCACCGGGAATGAGATCGCCGCGCTCCTCGGGATCGGTGATGGTGTCGGCATAGAAACAAACCGAAAGGAAACGTTCGCCGTCGAGGGAGGCCACGTCGACCATGGTGATCACTGGCCGGCCACGGGGGGGTTCGGCGCGCAGGCTGTAAGTCGCCGGGGGCCGGGGAACGAAGGTCACCGCCGCGTCGCCCAGGCTTTCCAGGACGGATTTGAAGCGCAGAAAAGCTTTTTTTACGCCGCTCGGGTCATCAGTCCAGTCGTTGAGAAAGGAATCGAGTTCGGTCATTCGAGCCTCCTGAGGGAAAGGATGATCAGCGGTCATGATGGCCTTTTTCGGGGAAAAACGAAATCGCTTTCTCTCGTAGACTGAACCGGGCCTCAATTTTTTAGAAAAGGGGAGAAAAAAAGGTTGCCAAGCCCAGGGTGCTGGGATAGAAACTCTTTCTCGTCGCCGCCGAGGTAGCTCAGTCGGTAGAGCAGGGGACTGAAAATCCCCGTGTCGGCAGTTCAATTCTGTCCCTCGGCACCAGGAATTTCAAGGGGTTAGGCCAAAAGCCTAGCCCCTTTTCCTTTTGTACGCGTCCTTTTGTGCCACTCCTGTGCCACTTTTTTGTGTGAAGGGACGTGAACCGGGGGGAAATAGCCCAGGCCCGAGGGGATGGAAGGTGGCCCGGAAGGACTGTCCCCCGGCAACTCTCCCGCCTTCCTGCCGATTAACCGCCCTCTTGCGGTCCTACGCGCGAGGGAATTTGTTCGTACCTGGGAGCGTACTGCGAACTAGCCCGCGCCGGCGATGTGAGTTTTTGTGACCACCTCGGCCTGGCCCTACGCGCTACATCCGCCCCCAGGATCGTTTCCAGCCCTACCCGCGACTTTGACCGCCAGGACGCAGGAGAAGGGCGCTGTGGGGTTCGCACACGTCGCCGCCAAGTACCTAAAGCCGGCCGAGGAGGAGAAGGCAAGGGAGAGGCAGCTTGCCGCCCAGAACAACGATGCCGGCCACGCAGTCCGGGAAAATTTACCCGAACAGGCTCCCGAAGGTCGCGCTCGCGATCTCGCCGCCGCCAAGTCGGCCTGTCCGGGAAGACCGTGGACGCCGCCGCCAGGGCCATCGAGGACGGCATCCCGGCGGTTGAAGCGGCCCTGGCCGAGGGACGCAAAAAAGGCGGCCCACCTCCGAAGAAGCAGGCCGCCCATGATCTGGGTGCGGAGGACCTACTGCGCACCGCACCACCCCAAGGGCGCATCACCCGGAGCTCGGCTAATGCCCGTGTTGACCACGATCAGGTCACGGCCGGCGTCCTCGGGCCACCGGGCCAAGTGCCGGGCAATCTCGTCATCCACGTCGCTCGAGCCTACCACGACAATAACCGTCCGGGCCTGCCCCTTTTCCTGCTCCAATTTCGCGACGCGGGATTCAATGCCTCTCATTGTCAAACTCCTTTCGTTTGCTCTAGCGCTGTAATGCGTTGCTCGAGTTCGGATGTTTCCAACGCCCGACGGTGCGTCTCGATCAGCCCAGCCAGGGCCGTGGCCTCGCCCGGGGTCAACTGGCCCTTGGTCACGGCGTCGAGGATTGCGGCAGTCACGGCAGGCAAGCCGGTCGCCGTCTCAAGGGGCGGCAGCGATACATTGACCGGCGCGTCCTTCCTGGGAGGGCAAAGCCGGTCCAGGATCGCCCGCAGCACCGGCCCATCCCCGGCCAGAGCCAATTCAAGGGCCTTCTCCACCACTTCCTTTGCCTTGCCGTCGATCAACGCCTGTACGGCCCTTGTGGCGTGATTCCTGGCCCCCCGGGGCTTGCCGGCAGGATTTCCGCTTTGACCAGGCCGGAAGAGGTGCTTTTTCTGTTTCTGGTCTGAATTTTCAGACATCTCCATCACCTCCCTACGCCGCCACTTCTTTTGCCGGGGCCTGGGCTTTGGCCAGCGCCTTCATGCGTTCCTCGATCTCGCGAGCGAACTTCGCCAGCAGCCAGAAACAGGTGTACTCCGCGCCGGCCCGGTCACCGCAAAAGAGGAAGGGGACGCCGTAGCGCACCTGGAAGGCCAGGACCGATTGAAGGACCGCGTGGGGCTTCATCTCCGACCGGTAAAGGCCATCGGCCACGTCACGCATGGACGCCTCGACCACCACGGCCTTAAGCTCGTAGGAGGACAGGCGGCGCAGCTCTTTCTCGAAGCGCTCACGGTTCGCCCCCATGAGGCAGCCGATCAGGTCCCCGAGTTCTTTGCGCTCGATCCCCACGCGGTCCTCAAAGCCAGCCAAGGAATAGTCAGCAGTAGGCAAGGTGGCACGTTCCACCTCGGCCTCATACTTGGCGAAGGTGAAAACACGCTGCTCTCTGGTGTCAGCGATAATCCGCATATACCCTCCGGCGACGGGGCTTGTAGCCGCTCCGCTTGGCGTTCCTGGCTCGCTCAAGGCGTTCCAACTCGCGAATGGCCTGGGCCTCCAACTCTTCGTCTGTCTTAGGCGGCAGGTGGGCAGGACGGGCCTGTTCTGTCTGTGTGGCGCTCATTGCTTCACCTCACAGGTCGTCAAGACCGGGATTGCTTCGAGATCACCGGGGCCGTCGTCTTCCGCGCCGCAGTCGCAGGACAGATATTGCCGCCTACACCTGGGACACTCTTCGATGTCGCAGCCAGGGTGATGGAGTCCGCCATGGGAAACGCCGCAATCCGGGCAGAAGTCGAACTCCTCCCAGCGGTTCCCGCTTTCCTGGCCGAAGCGCACGCGCTCATAGACTTGTCCGGCAACTTGGATCATCGGACCGCCGCAGGACTCGGCATCACGTTGCAGAAGGGGCAGATGCGCTTGCCCGGGTCGGCCTGAGACGGGGAGGCGGGCGCGGCGACCGGGGGCGGCATAACCCCGCCCATGGGCTGGCCCTCGTAGATGGCCTGGAGTCTGCGATAAACGATGTCGTAAGCCTCACTGGTCCGAAGGCGGGGGTCGGCGTGCTTGGACAGAACGCCCACCAAGGGGAGGAAGACCGGTTTCACTTGTTGGTACCAGGGGCCATAGGTCGGACTTCCCGCGAGTTCCCGGGCCAGGGCCTCGGCTTCCTTGATGCGCGGTTCCAGGGCCACAATTTCGACGTAGGTCAAAGGCTGCATGAATATCCTCCAGGGGAATGCCCCTGATTTTGAGCTTGTGCGCTTTCTGCGCTTTTGACGCTTTTTCCAAATCCTTTATATATAACTGTCACTGTCACTCTGACAGTTTCCCTGTATTGTATTGGCGAAACCGCAAATAGCGAAGAAACCGCACCTCATTGGCTGTTCACCGGGACTACTTTCCAATTCGCGACCCTTGAAACGTGTTCTTGGGTGAGTTTCATTCCGTCCACGATGCGGCCAAGTTGGCGGCGCAACCACCATCCAAGGCGCTTAGCGTTGACGCCCCGACCTTCGCCGGCAATATCCTGGATCACGTCAGCCAAGGGTGAATCATCCTCGTTGGCGGCGTTGATGATTTCACGCACTGTTCGAGGGGTCCACCCGAATCGTTCTGTCCAAGCGGCCAACAAGGCGCGAAGCGTAGCCCCTTCCGGGTCGTCATCCATGACGGCCTCGCGGCTCTCACACGGATCACAAGCCCCGGCCCAAACCAGGGCCGCCCGAACAAGCGTTGACCATTTTTCAAAGCTGCCGAAGGTCCAGGGTGCCATGACAGCCCTAAAGGGACGTCAACCACCAGATGCGGTCGGGTAGACGAGGGAAGTTTCCTTCCCCCGCCCCCCACAGATCCGGACGTGCCTCTTTAAGGCATCCGGCTCCTCTGTTTATGGTCTTGCTGTGCGATGGTAGATCGAGTGCACTACTACTGCAAAGGGGAACGGATAGGTCTTTTTCAAGAGGTTGAAGTCTTGCCAGCCCATCTCTCCCCTCTGTGACCGTCGGCCTAGCCCCTTCCACCACAGCTTTTGCACTCCTTCGCGAAATGCATTGAGCCTGCGGGAGTTGCAGGTGATCCCATAGTACTGGTAGTGACCCTTGATCTTGAGTACGAGAGTTCGGTACTGATCCGCAACATCATCGTGTCGATTGATCCGGCACCACTCCCCTACCGCTTTCAAGGCCCTGGCTAGACGATCTTTTGCCGTCTTGCGTTTGACGACCCAGTTCCCTTTCAGGGATTTACCCCAATAATGGGTGAAACCCAGCAGATCGAAACTGAGTCGCGGGTGCCCACTCCCTCCCGAGCCGCCACCCGGCGGTAGGAATC
>JAWRKJ010000059.1:0-2678 GCA_040307025.1 Desulfovibrionaceae bacterium
GCGGGCTATGTCAACGCCGTGCCCGTTACGGACAACCAGCTCGTGGCCGCCGGCGACGTGCTCGTGGTCCTCGACCCCACGGACTACGAGGTGGCCCAGGCCCAGGCCAAAGCCGACCTGGCCGCGGCCGAAAGCCAGCTCACCGCCCTGGAACTGGGCGTGCCGCTCCAGCTCAACCAGACCGGGTCCAAGGTGGCCTCGGCCAAGGCCCAGCTCGAAAGCCAGCAGCGCAGTTACGAAAAGGCCGTCAAGGAACGCGATGCCGCGGCCCAGGTCGCGGCCCAGGTCACGGCCCAGCTCGACCAGGACAAGCTCGATTACGGCCGCATCAGCCAACTGCGCCACAAGGATGTCGTGGCCCAGGCCGACCTCGACAGCATCGAAAACAAGCGCCGGGGCCACGAGGCCGAACTGCGGGCCGCCAATGCCTTGACCGAAGCCCTCACCCGCCGGCTCGAAGCCATCACCGCCGACATCAAGCGCCTGGGCGCCGACATCGACCTGGCCTCCACGGGCACGGACCAGGCCGCCATCCAGGACAAACAGGCCGCGGCCCAGCGGGCCAAGGTCGAACTGGCCCGGGAACGGGTCCACCAAGCCGAACTCAACCTGTCTTATACGAAAATCGTTGCCCCGGTGGCCGGGCGCGTGACCAAGAAGCAGATCGAGGCCGGCCGGCTGGTGGCGGCCGGACAGGCCCTCATGAGCGTGGTGCCCCTTGATCCGGGCGAGCTGTGGGTCACGGCCAACTACAAGGAAACCCAGCTCAAAAACGTGCATTCCGGTCAGAAGGTCAGTCTGGAGGTGGACACCTACCCCGGCCGGGAGCTCTCCGGCACCGTGGACTCGATCATGGCCGGCACGGGTGCGGTGTTCTCCCTGTTCCCGAGCGAAAACGCCTCGGGCAACTACGTCAAGGTCGTGCAGCGCATCCCGGTGAAAATCGTCCTGGACAAGACCAACGGCGACTTGCCCGCCCTGCGCATCGGCATGAGCGTGGTGCCGACCATTCACACCAGGTAGCGGGCCATGTCCCCAAGCGCCCCCAACCGCTGGCTCGTCACCGTGGCGGTGATGATCCCGACCCTCATCGAGGTCCTCGACACCTCCATCGCCAACGTGGCCCTGGGACACATCCAGGGGAGCCTGTCCGCCGGCCAGGACGAGGTCACCTGGGTGCTGACCTCCTATCTCGTATCCAACGCCATCGTCATTCCGCTCAGCAGCTTTCTCTCCAAGCTGTTCGGCCGGCGCAACTACCTGCTGCTGTCGGTGGTCGTTTTTACCGCCGCCTCCATGATGTGCGGCCTGGCCACAAGCCTTGGCATGCTGATTTTTTTCCGCATCGTCCAAGGGATCGGCGGCGGCGGGCTCCAACCCATGTCCCAGGCCATCCTGGTCGAGGCCTTTCCGCCCGAGGAACGCGGTCTGGCCATGGCCATCTTCGCCATGGGCGCGGTGCTCGGCCCCATCCTCGGGCCGCTGCTCGGCGGCTACATCACGGACAACTACTCCTGGCACTGGATCTTCAACATCAACGTGCCCGTGGGCATGCTCGCCCTGGTCATGATCTGGCTGTTCGTCAAGGACCCGCCCTATCTCGAACGCCTCAAGGCCGACGACCGGGTGGATTACGTGGGCTTGGCGCTTTTAAGCCTTGGCCTCGGCTGTCTCCAGGTGGTCCTCGACAAGGGCCAGCAGGACGACTGGTTCAGTTCTGACTTCATCCTGACTTTGGCCATCATTTCCGGCGTATCCCTGACCTGCTTTCTCGTCTACGAGTTGTCCTGCAAGCATCCCATCGTCGAGCTGTCGATTTTTCGCGACCGCAGCTTCGCAACCGGCAACCTGGTGATGTTTTTCGGTTATTTCGCCATCTTCGGCGCCATCGTCGTGTTGCCGCTCTACCTGCAAAACCTCATGGGCTACACGGCGTTCCTGGCCGGGGTGGTGCTCGGTCCGGGCGGGCTCATCATGCTGGTCGTGCTGCCCATCGTCGGCAAGTGCATCAAGCATATCGACGCCCGCTACATCCTGTTCGTAGGCCTGCTGGTCAGCGCCGCCTCCCTGTTCGACATGGCCGGCTTCAGCCTCGACATCGACATCGGCGCGGCCATCACCGCCCGCAACATCCAGGCCGTGAGCATCGCCCTGTTTTTCGTGCCCCTGTCCTACCTGACCATGGCCTACATCCCCAACGAGCAGATGAACAACGCCGCCTCCATCTTCAACCTCCTGCGCAATCTCGGCGGTTCCTTCGGCGTGGCCTTCGTCACCACCCTGCTCGCCCGGCGGGCCCAGTTCCACCAGGCCCGGCTCATCGAGAACCTCACGCCCTACGATCCCACCTTCCAGATATCCTTGGAGCGTCTCAAGGCCTACCTGGCCCCCAAGCTCCTGGGACTCTACGACGCCACGACCACCGCCAGCGGGGCCATCTACAAGCTTCTGCTCAAGCAGGCCAACGCCATGGCCTTCTGCGACGTATTCCATGCCCTGGCCCTGATCTTCCTGGGCCTCGGCGTGCTCATGTGGATCATCAAGCGCCCCCCGCCCGGCGGCAAGATCCCTGAGGGCCTGCACTAGGATTACGTGAAGATGCCTCCGGCGGCCGGGAGGGGATGATCCCCTCCCGGACCCTCCGCCAAAGGGGAAGCCACATGCACCCGGACGGTTCG
>JAWRKJ010000060.1:0-7011 GCA_040307025.1 Desulfovibrionaceae bacterium
GGCCCTGGGCGGGCCGACCCCGACCCTGGTCGATGCCCTGAACCTCCAAAACGTCATTGCCCTGGGCGATCCCCGGGCCTCCTACCAGGGCCTGCTCGCCCTGGCCGCGCCCTACGGCTTCGAGCCCGAGGAAGTGGCCGAAGCGGCCATCATGAACGCCGTCAACCAGATCCGGGCCGAGGTGGCCGCCTTCGTTCGCGAAATAAACGACCGCCCGGTCTACACCATTTTCGAGCTTCTGGAGGGACGGCGCGTGCGTCCCACCCGGGTCTACGTCATGGGCGGCCCGGCCATGGCCCTGTCCGCCCTGCTCCAGGACGCCTTTTCCGAGGAAGTGGTGGTGCCGGAAAGTTTCGCCGTGGCCAATGCCATCGGCGCGGCCCTGGCCCGGCCGACCTTTTCGGTGGAACTGTTCGCGGACACGGCCGCCGGACGCCTCACCATCCCGTCGCTCGGTGTGGCCCGGTCCATCTCCGGCAATTTCAGCCTGGCCGCGGCCGAGGGCGAGGCCGCCACCCGGCTGCGCGACCATCTGCGCGCCCAGGGCGCGGACCCCGAGGAAACGCCGGTCGAGACCGTGGAGCTGTCGTCGTTTCACATGGTCGAGGGCCAGACCACGGTCGGGCGCAACATCCGGGTGGCCTGCCAGGTGCGGCCCGGGGTGCTGTCAGCCTACAAAAAGGCGGTGTCCACCTCATGCTGAAGGCCGCGCGCACCCTGGGCATCGTATTTTTTCCGGCCTTTGACTGGGCCATCTCCCCCACCCACCCGGAACGCCAGGAGCGGCTGCTCTACACCCAGGACCAACTCCGCGAGGAAGGCGTCTTCGACATCCCCGGCATAAGCGAAATCAAGCCCGACCTGGCCACGGCCGCCGATGTGGCCCGGGTGCATTTCTGCTTTCCGGACGTGGCCGCCGTGACCACCGCCTCGCACATGATTTCGGCCGGCGGCGCCATCCGGGCCGGCCGGCTGGTGCTGGAAAAGGAGACCGCCCGGGCGTTCGCCCTGGTGCGCCCGCCCGGCCACCACGCCATGAAGGTGGTCCACGGCTCGCGCGGGTTTTGCAACATCAACATCGAAGCGGTCATGGTCGAATGGCTGCGCGAGCAGTTCGGGCCCTTGCGCGTGGCCATCGTGGACACGGACTGCCACCACGGCGACGGCACCCAGGACGTGTACTGGCACGACCCGGACACGCTTTTCATTTCCCTCCACCAGGACGGCCGCACCCTCTATCCCGGCACCGGCTACCCCTACGAGATGGGCGGTCCCGGGGCGCTCGGCGCCACGGTCAACATTCCTCTGCCGCCCGGCACTTCGGACGAGGGTTTTCTCTACGCCATGGAGCACGTGGTCCTGCCCCTGCTTACCGACTTCAAACCCGACCTCGTCATCAACTCCGCCGGCCAGGACAACCATTTTTCCGACCCCATCACGGACATGGCCTTCTCGGCCCAGGGCTACGCCCGCCTCACGGACATGCTCGGGGCGGACATCGCCGTGCTCGAAGGCGGCTATTCCATCCAGGGCGCCCTGCCCTACGTCAACCTGGGTCTGGTCCTTTCCATGGCCGGGCTCAACTACGCCCATGTGCGCGAGCCGGGCTTCGATCCGGCCAGCGTGCGCCAGTCGGCCAAGGTGACGGACTATATCAAGGAGATCTGCGACGACATCCTGCGCCTGGCCCGCAAGCCCGAACCGCCCAAGGGCGAACGGAACAAGGGCTGGTTCACCCGGCGCAAGACGCTTTATTACGACACCGACGCCATTACCGAATACCAGACCGAATCCGTGCGGGAATGCGAGCATTGCCGGGGTGTGCTCAAATACGAGACCGAGTCCACGCGAAATCCCCTGTGCCTGGGGGTCGAAGCGCCCATCGGCGCCTGCGAGCACTGCCTGGCCGAGGCCTACCGCCTCTACGAAGCCGGCCAGATCAAAGGCGAATACCGCCATTTGCAGCTCATCGACCGGGTGGGGAAAAACTACTTGAGTTATTCCGGGTAGGGGGGCGTCGGGGGGAAGCCTTCGGCGGCCAAAGGGCGCGGCCCTTGGGAAACCCGACTTTGGGGACGGAAATGTCGGACCGGGACGGGTTGGAACGCAAAAAAAAACCGGCAGGAGGTCGCCCCCCTGCCGGATGTTTTTTGAGGAATGCCCGGCGGCCTTAGGCGGCGGCCAGGATCTCGCCCAGGGCAGCGGCAAAGGCCCGCAAGTCGTCCTGGTCGATGACCAGGGGCGGCAGCAGACGCAACACCCGCTCCTGGGTCAGGTTGCACACGAACCCGCGCTCGAGCAGGCGCTTCCAGACCTCGGCGCCCGGCGCGGCCAGCTCGATGCCGAGCATGAGCCCGAGTCCCCGGACCTCGACGATCTTGCCCGGGAACCGGTCCTTGAGCTCGTCAAAAAGGGCCAGGGCGAAGTCTCCCATGCGGGCCGCGCGTTCGGCCATTTTTTCCGAAACCATGATGTCCACGACCTTGGCCGCCGTGGCCGCGACGAGGGCGCCGCCGCCAAAGGTCGTGGCATGGGCGCCCGGCGCGAACCCGGCCGCCACGGCATCCGTGGCCAGCACCGCGCCCATGGGCAGCCCGTTGGCCAGCCCCTTGGCGCAGGTGAAGACGTCCGGGGTCAGGCCGAAATTCTGGAAAGCCCAGAACTTGCCCGTGCGGCACAGGCCCGTCTGCACCTCGTCCACCATGAAAAGGATGTCCCGCTCCCGGCACAGCGCGGCCACGGCTTCGAGGTATTCCCGGGGGAACGGCTTCACGCCGCCCTCGCCCTGGACGATCTCCAGCAGCACGGCCGCCGTGCGTTCGGACACGGCCGCGCGCAGGGCCTCGATGTCCCCGGACGCCACCGTGACAAAGCCCTCGGGCAGGGGATCGAAGCCGAACTTGATCTTGTCCTGGCCGGTGGCGGTCAGCGTGGCCAGGGTCCGGCCGTGGAACGAACTGGTCAGGGTGACGATCTCGTAGGCGTCGCGCTTTTTCACCGTGCGCATGTAACGCCGGGCCAGCTTGATGGCGCCCTCGTTGGCCTCGGCCCCGGAGTTGCAAAAGAAAACCTTGCCGCAATGGCAGGTGGCCAGCAGCTTTTCGGCCAATTCCACCTGCTCGCGCTGGTAAAAAAGATTGCTCACATGGACCAGTTCCCTGGCCTTGGCCGCCATGACCTCGGCCAGGGCGGGATGGCAATGGCCCAGGTTGCACACGGCGATGCCGGCCAGCAGGTCCACGTACTCGCGGCCGTCCAGGTCGCGCAGACGACACCCGGCGGCCGAAGCCACGGCCATCGGATACCGGCCATAGGTGCTCATGATCGCGGCCTGCTCCCGCGCCTTGAGTGCGTCAAACGCCTTGCTCATCGTCATGTCCTCCTTCAAGTGATGGCCCTCTCCCGGGCTCCCACCTTCCCCAAAAATTTTCAACGGGTTGGACCGGCAATCCCGACCGCCGGAATTCCTGTTGCCGTTACGTTGGAAAACAAAAAAACGCGCCCCGGGGCGGGGTGGTCCAGGAGGGGCCCCCGGCCCATCCTGGCCGCCGGAGGCGTCCCCCCTTCCCTCTCCGCCACTGCCCCCGCTATACGCGGCCGGTATGGCCGAAGCCGCCGCTGCCGCGGCTGGTATCGCCGAGTTCCTCGGCCACTTCGATGACCGGGGAAAACACGGGCAGCAGTACGAGCTGGGCGATGCGTTCGCCGTTGGCCACGGTTCGGGGTTCGCTGCTCGTATTGAGCAGCCAGACCATGATTTCGCCCCGATAGTCCGGGTCGATGACGCCCACGCCCTGGGCCACGGTCAGGCCGTGCTTGGCCCCGAGTCCGGAGCGGGAAAACACGAAGCCGGCCACGCCGGGCTGGCCGATCTCGATGGCGATGCCGGTCGGGATGGCGGCCCGGGCTCCGGGGGCGATGGTCAGGTTCGGGACGTCGAGGGCCGCGCGCAGGTCCAATCCGGCCGAGCCGGGGGTGGCCTGGGTCGGCGGCATGGTGCGGCTTTGCTCCCGGAGGAACTGCAAACGCAAGGTGATGGGGTTATCGGGCATGAGGGGCCTCCGGGATGGATTTCGGGGCGCTGATCGTACCGATTCCGCAAAAATTGTAAATGAAATTTAATCGCTTGAAATAACACGTTTTATACGGAAAGGCGCCAAGCGAGTGACGTTTTTCGGCTCGCCTTGCCTTTTGGCGGGCCTTGTGGATAGAACCGGTGATGCCATCAAGGACCGGCGCCCTCGGCCGCTCCATATCTCGATGATGGCCACGAGGGGTCGTATGCAGCCATTGCGTATGTACAGTGTGGTGCCCAAACTGCCGCCCAAGCTCAAACCGCTTTGGGAACTGGCCTACAATCTGCTTTTCGCCTGGAACGACGACATCGTGTCGCTTTTCGCCCAGGTCGACCGCAAACTCTGGCGCGAGTGCTACGGCAATCCGGTGGGCTTCCTCAACCGCCTGCCCCAGCGGACCCTGGAAACCTTGGCCGCGGACGAATTTTTCGTCGACCGGGTCCAGGACCTGCTCCAGCAGTTGCGTACCTATCTGGCCCGGCAGACCAGCTCCATCCCCTTTCCGGACCGCGAAGACTCCCCGCTGGTGGCCTATTTCAGCCTGGAATACGGCATCACCCAGTGCCTGCCCATCTATTCCGGGGGACTTGGCATCCTGGCCGGCGATCATCTCAAGTCGGCAAGCGATTTGTGCGTGCCCCTGGTCGGCATCGGCCTGTGCTACCAGCAAGGGTTTTTCCGCCAATACCTCACCCCGGACGGCTGGCAGCAGGAACGCTACCCCATCTACGACTTCGAGCAGATGCCGCTCACCCAGTGCAAGGACGCAACCGGCGAACGGGTCATGATCCATGTGGATCTGCGCGGGGAACGGGTGTTCGCCCAGATCTGGAAGGCCCAGGTCGGCCGGGTGTCGCTCTACCTCATGGACACCAACGTGCCGGAAAACCAGCCCGCCTCGCGCCAGCTCACCAACCGCCTCTACGGCGGCGACCTGGAGACCCGGGTCCGCCAGGAATACCTCCTCGGCATCGGCGGCATCCGGGCCCTGGAGGCGCTCGGGCTCAAGCCCAAGGTCATCCACATGAACGAGGGGCATTCGGCGTTCGCGGGCCTCGAGCGCATCGCCAACTTCATGGACAAGCACAAGCTGTCCTTCGAGGCGGCCATGGAGCTTGTGGCCTCGAGCTCGATTTTCACGACCCACACCCCGGTGCCGGCCGGCAACGACCGTTTTCCGCCCGACCTCATCCAGGCCTATTTCGAGGATTACGCAAGGCGCCTGGGCCTGGCCTTCAAGGTGCTTTTGGCCCTTGGCCGGGAGGACCCGCGCAACGACGCCGAGCATTTCTGCATGACCGTGCTGGCGCTCAAGCTCTCGCGCTTCAACAACGGCGTGTCGAAACTCCACGGCGTGGTCTCGCGCAAGATGTGGAACCGGGTCTGGAACCAGTACCCGGTGGAGGACGTGCCCATCGGCGCCATCACCAACGGCGTGCACGTGCCGACCTGGGTGGCCCAGGACATGGCCGCCCTCTACGACCGCTACCTCGGGGCCAACTGGCGCGAGGACCCGGATTGCGGCCGGGTGTTCTCCCAGGTGCCGCTCATTTCCGACGCCGAACTCTGGCGCACCCACGAGCGGCTGCGCGAACGGCTGGTGGGCTTCGTGCGCGAGCGGCTGCGCGACCAGCTCCTCACCCGGGGCGCCAAGCGCTCGGAACTGCAAAACGCCGAGGAAGTCCTCGATCCCCAGGCGCTGACCATCGGTTTCGCCCGCCGGTTCGCCACCTACAAGCGGGCCAACCTGCTGCTCAAGGACAAGGAACGGCTCATCAAGCTCCTGTCCGATCCGTCCAAGCCCGTGCAGTTCGTGTTCGCCGGCAAGGCCCACCCTCACGACAACGAGGGCAAGAAGATCATCCAGGATCTGGTGCAGCTGTGCAACAGCCCCCAATGCCGCTTCAACATGGTCTTTCTGGAGGACTACGACATCGGCATCGCCAGCTATCTGGTCCAGGGCGTGGACGTCTGGCTCAACACGCCCCGCCGGCCCCTGGAGGCCTGCGGCACCAGCGGCATGAAGGCCATGTGCAACGGCGTGCTCAATTGCAGCACCCTGGACGGCTGGTGGGCCGAGGCCTGGTTGCCGGACAACAGCGTCGGCTGGGCCATCGGCATGGGCGAGGAATACGAGGACGGCGGCTACCAGGATTTCGTGGAAAGCCAGACCTGCTACAACATCCTCGAAAACGAGATCATCCCGACCTTCTACGACCGGGGGCACGGCAACCTGCCGCGCAACTGGATCAGGAAGATGAAGGATTCCATCAGCCAGCTCGCCCCGATCTACAATTCCCACCGCATGGTCGAGGACTACGCCCGCGTCGCCTACGTGCCGGCCATCGAGAACTACAACCGCCTGACCCGCGAAGACTGCGCCGCAGCCAAGGACCTGGCCTCCTGGCGCATGGACATGATGACCAAGTGGAGCAACCTGGAGATCCGCGCGATCCAGGCCGCCGACCCGGCGCAGCTCCATGTGGGCGATCCGGTGGATGTCACGGCCGAAGTGCACTTAAACGGCATCCGGCCCGAGGACGTGGAGGTGCAGATCTATTCGGGCCGCCTGGACTACGAGGGCAAGTTCGCCCAGCGCGACACCGTGGTCATGCGCACGACCGGCACCACGCCCGACGGCTGGTACACCTATATCGGGGAAATCCACCCGACCGAAGCCGGACGCTTCGGGTTCACGGTGCGCATCCTGCCCCACCACCCGCTCCTGCTCGATTCCCACTCCCTGGGCCTCATCCGTTGGGCCCAGGTCGCGTCGGCGTAGGGGAAGCAGGCAGGGGAAACGCCTCCGGCGGCCAAAGGGCTACGCCCTTTGGAATCCCTTTTCGCGATATCCCAATACGCCGCATGCGTCGCGCGTAGGCGCATCAGCCAGAGACACTTGTTATGGGAATGCGGACCGGAAGCGGTCCGTTGG
>JAWRKJ010000061.1:0-23859 GCA_040307025.1 Desulfovibrionaceae bacterium
TGCAGGGCCTGACCGACCTGGACGATGCCGTGATCTGGCTCAACGGCGATGTCGTCTTCGATGCCGCCGTGGTCCAGGCCGTGGTGGACGCCCCCGGCAACCTGATCTGCGTGGACAAGAAGCGTGTGGGCGAAGAGGAAGTGAAATACGCCGTGAGCGGGGACGGACGCATCACCCACCTGTCCAAGATCGTGGCCCATCCCCAGGGAGAAGCCGTCGGGATCAACGCCGTGACCCGTGAGACCCTGCCCGCCTTTCGCCAGGCCCTGGCCCAGTGCGCGGACATGGACTATTTCGAGATGGGCGTGGAACTGCTCATCCACCAGGGCGTGGCCTTTTATCCCCTGGACATCTCGCGGCACCGCTGCATCGAAGTGGACTTCGACGAAGACTGGCATGCCGCCCAGGAGATGTTCGGCCAGGACGCCTGACCACGGTCCGGCGGCCGGCAGCGGCGGCGAAGATTCTCCTGGGCGCGTCCGGTGCCCCTCCCCTTCACCCGAACGCCCCAAGAATGCCGGCGAGCCCCTCCATGGGGCGGGATACCCGTGACCATCGGAAGCCCTCTCGGATTTACTGCCGTTGCGATCAAACCCTCACGCAAACCGTCTGGAATCGTTCGCAACAAAGCAGGCGGCGACAGCCGCAAGAAAAGCAAGCAGGCCACCCAGGAAAAACGGGGCGCGCGGCCCGAGGCTGTCCCAGCACCAGCCGGCGGCGATATTGCCCACCAGCATGGCCAGTCCGACGGACATATGGAAGATCCCCATGGCGGTTCCCTTTTTTTCTTCCGGAATATGGTCCCGGATGAGCGCCCGGCCGGTACCGTCCGTCAGGCCCATGAACAGACCGTAAAAGGGGAAAAGCCACCAGATCGCTTCCCCGTCGGCCAGGGCGAAGCCGATATAGACCGCCGCGTAGAGCAGCCAGCCGCCGATGACCAGACGCCAGCGGCCGCACCGATCGCTCAGCGCGCCCAGGGGGTAGGCGCTGCCCGCATACACCACGTTGAACAGGGTGTAAGCCAGGATGGTCTGGACGTCGGACAAACCGAGGTTTTTCGCCCGGAGGATCAGCAGCGTGTCACTGGAATTGGCCAGCGCAAAGCCAAGCAGAAGGCCCAGGGTCAGCCAGAAGGACCGGGGCAAGCCCGACCAGGGTTTGCCCGACGGAGCCGGACACGGCGGCGTAGCCGGCGTCGCCTCGTTGGGTGTCGTGGCCGCCTCGCGCAACCGGAAGGTGAGCCAGACGGCTCCGGCCCCGGGCAAGGCGGCAATGAGGAAGATGGTCCGATAGTGGCCGGGCAACCAGGCCAGCAGTCCGGTGGCCAGCAAAACCCCTATGATGGCGCCGGCCGTGTCCATCATGCGGTGGAAACCATAGGCCCGGCCGCCGTGGGCCGGGTCCACGGCATCGGCGATGAGGGTGTCGCGGGCCGTGGTGCGCAAGCCCTTGCCGAACCGGTCCAGCAGCCGGGCCAGGAAAACCAGGGGCCAGGCAAAGGCCAGGGCCAGGAGCGGCTTGGAGACCCCGGACAGTCCGTACCCCCAGCGGATGTAGGGCACACGCCGGCGGAGTTTGTCACAATGCCAGCCGGACAGGCCCTTCATGAGGCTGACCAGGGCTCCGGCCACGCCTTCCACGGCGCCCAATACCACGACCGGCGCCCCCAGGGTGACCGTGAGAAACAGGGGCACGATGGGGTAGACCATTTCCGAAGCCACGTCGGTGAAAAAACTGATCCAGCCGAGGCGCACCACGGAATCGGGGAGTTGCCAGCGTTGCGACGCATTCTTGTGCATGATTTTTCCTCTGCGACCGAGAAATACCGCTGTGGCGTTGCGATCACGGGGACGATAACTTGAATTGGATATACAGCAAGGCGCGGCAGCCCACATGACGGCCATGTAACGTTGCCGGAAAATATGTTGATTTTTTGACCGCTTCCAAGGCCACTTCGTCGAAATCGGCCCCGCCTCCACGCACGACGGCCGCATGTTGCAAATGGCCGGAGGCGTCAATGGTCAAACGCAGCAGCACACCCCCTTCTTTTTGGGCTGCCTTGGCCTGGGCGGGGTAGCGCGGCTGCACCAGTTTCACAAAGCGCGGACCTTCACCGTCCCCAAACCGTGCGTCGCCGTAGACGCCCTGTCCCGCCCCCTTCTCGCCGCATCCCGCACCGTTTCCCGCGCCCGGGGCGCCTCCCGTGCCGCTGCCGGCTCCCAAGCCACGGCCCGGTCCGGTCCCTTGACTGCCGGGGCCGAGTCCCGCCTGGCTGGCTGGAAGGAACGGCGTGGCCGAAGGGGCGGTCTCTTCTGCCGGTGCGGTGATCGGCTGGGACGCCCGTCTGCTTTTGCGAGGGGGGGGCGCGGGCTTGGAGGGCCGTTTCGTTCGCGGTGGCGGTGTCGCCGCAGGCTCGGGATGGGGCATGACCGGATCTGGTGGTTGCTCGGGCGTATGTTCCGGAACGGTTTCCAGCGGTGCCCTCATGTCCCGGGATGGTGCCTCGGACGGGTCAGGGGCTTCAGGGGAGGGTGCCTCGGGCGCAGGCGCGGCGGCTGCGTCCGGCAGACCGGAGGTTTCCAGGGGTTGCGCCCGGCCCCCGGGTTGGCCATTGCCCCCGCCAGGCGGACCGTCGCCGCCACAGCCCTCGCCGCCCAATCCGGAAAAATGCATTTCCAAAAGCACGGTCGGGAATTCGCAGGGGGGTAACGCGCTTCCCGCGAAAACCAGCAAAGCGGTCACAACCAGGCCATGCAGGGCCAGGGATAGCAGCACCCCGGAAGCGACGGGGTGTGACGGCCCGGGGCGGCGGCCCCTGTCAGCGGGAGGATTTGGCGTACAGCATGGTCTCATGGGCAATCCGGGGTCGGGGTCCCCAGGGCGGCCAGGCGGATTCAACGTTTGCCGTGGGGCTCCGGTAACGCCTCGGGATCAGCCGGGCTCCGGGGAAACGAAGCCTCGTGGCCCACGTCGATGCCACGTTGCCGGGCGGCCACGGACACGTGGTCGGCCAGACGCAGGGTGCGCATGAGCAACGGCACGGCCAGGCAGTGACAGGCCTCGGCCCAGCGCAACGGGGAGAGCAGATCGCGCGGGGCGATGCGCGCGCCGCGCAACCGCTGCAACAGGTAGATCTCCCGGGCATCCCGGGCCAGGATCGGCAGAAAGCGCAAGCTCATGGCCAGTACGAAGGCCAGACGCGGCGGCAGCACCCGGCCCAAGGTCCGGCTGACATCGACGATGCGGGTGGTGCGCTGCATCCACAAGCCCGGGAGCAAGGCCAGGGCGAACCGCACGGAAACCACCAGGGCCGGCTCCAGCCCCGCCAAGCCCTGTCGCCACAGGAAGACCAGCACCACCATGGGGGCCTGGATGGCCACCAGGGAGGCGTCCTGGGCCAGGGCGCGCCAGCCCAAACGCGCGGCGGCGTACAGGCCGATCCAGACCAGGGCGGTGACGCCCAGGGCCAGGGGAGAAGATTGGATCAACGCCGCCAGGGTGAGGGTCGCGGCCATGGTGATCTTGGCCCAGGCCGGCAGACGATGCAGGGCGCTTTCCGGTCCCGCCGGGCCGGGGCGTAACAGCGGAACGCTAGGAAATCGCATGCAACCGCCCCTCCCGCAGGACATACCGCCGCTCGCCCCAATCCCGGGGAAGGTTGCCATGGGTGACCAGCAGGACGGCGGTTCCGTGTTCCCGGGCAAAGTGCGTGAGCAGCCCGAGCACGATCCGTCCGACCGGAGCGTCCAGTCCGGTCAAAGGTTCGTCGAGCAGCACCACGGAGGGGCGCGCGGCCAAAATCGAGGCCAGGGCCAGCATGTGCCGCTCGCCGTGGCTCAGGCACAACGGCGGCCGGGAAGCCAGTTCGGTCAGACCGCACAACCCGAGCATCTCCTCCACCCGGGCTTCCCGATCGGCCCGGGTCGGCAGGGTCCGCCGCAGGGTGAATCCGACTTCGCGGCGCACGCTTTCCTCGAACAGCAGCATGTCGGCATTCTGGGGCAGATAGCCGAGCCGTCCGGCCAAGCGGCCGGGCCGGGGCGCGGCGACCCCGTCGATGACCACCTGCCCCGCGCAGGGCGTCAACAGGCCGGCCAGACAGCGCAGCAAGGTCGATTTGCCCGAGGCGTTTGTTCCGGCCACTTGGGTGGTCGAGCCCGGGGCGAGGGTCAGATCAAGGTCGGCCAGGACGGTCGTCGCCGCCGGGGTGCGAAATTCCAGTCCCCTGGCCTGCAAGACGGGCCTAGCCGCGCCTGACGCGCGGGGGGAGGCGGCGGTCCGGGGCAGGCAGGGGTTGAGCCGGCAGGCCCCGGCTTCGGCCAGATCCACCCGGACCTCCCACAGGGGATCGTCCGGATCGGCTTCGTGGGCCGAGACGATCACGACCCGGCCCTGGGCCTTGAGTTCCCGGATCAGGCCGCGCAGCCGCTGCTCGCCCGGGGCATCGAGCTGGGAAAACGGTTCGTCGAGCAGAAGCACGTCCGGGTGCATGGCGAGCAGGGCCGCCAGCCCCACGCGCTGCTTTTGCCCCATGGACAGGGCGTGCACCTCGCGCCGGCGCAAGGGAGCGATGTCCAGGGCCGCCAAGGCCTCCGCTATCCGGGCTTCAAGGGCTTCTCCGGCCAGGCCCTGGTTGCGCGCCCCGAGTTCCACTTCCTCCTCGACGCACGAGCATAGGAGCTGGGCCTCGGGGTCCTGCAAGGCCAGGACGGAGCGTTCCGGGAGCTGATCGGCCTCCCAGCGGACCTCTCCGCCCTCGGGCGGACAGCCGGCCAAGGCGCGCAAAACCGTCGATTTCCCGGACCCCGACGGCCCGGTGAGGACCGCCGCCTGCCCGGGCAGCAGGGTCATGGGCACGGGCAAATCGAGCTGCGCGCCGTTGGCGTGGCGGTACAGCAACCGTCGCAGGGCCAGCACCGGGAGCCCCATCAACGCAGCCCAGGGCCGTGACCGCACGCCGAGCGGCGAGCCGTGCGACCACGACCGGAGACAGGGGGCGTCCCCTGCCTCATTCGGCGACCCTGGCGTCGCGCGGGCGCTTGCCCATGGAGACCCATTTGCCGTCTTCCAGCTGCACGGGCTGGACGGGACGCCCACCCCACAAACGGGGGCTCAACCAGCCATTGGTGGCGATCATGGCGTCGGAGGGGATGACCGAGGCGTCCCGATCCAGGCTGACTGGCTGGATGCCCCGGGCCAGGAGCTGGTCGGCCCGGATGGGGCTCGGCAATTCCCGCAACCGTCCGAATTCGATGAAGCGGCCGGACCAGCCGTAGACGCTCAGGCCCACGGCGGCCGTGGCCCCGATGATGCCGTCGTTGGTGCCGCCATGGCCCGACAGATGGATGCCGCAGGCCTGGCTGGCCGCCATGGCTTCGTCCTGGGTGCGCAGGGTGTTGGTGCAGGCGAGCCCGAAATCGATCACGTTGCCGAGGGAATCGCCTTCCTTGGCCACGCACAAGCCCGGATCACTGCCGGGGCTGGCGAATTCGGCGATGTGGGCGATGGCCCGGTCGATCAGTTCCGGCATGATCCCGGCATCGTCCACCTCGACCACGGCGCAGGCCGGGCTGTTGTGGGAGGTGTAGGGGATGCGGTCGTCCACGAGGAGCTGGTGGCGCAACACACCCCACAGCCGGGCGCCGTCAGGGAGTTTGTCCTCGTACATGCGGACCAGTTTGCCCGTGCCGATGGCGGCGCCCAGAACATCGGTGTCATCGAACCCAAGATAGATTTTCATCACACTCCATCCTTTTCAAACACTGCATACCCGCCTTCAGCGGGGAGGAATCAAGCCGCTGGCGCGCAGACGGCGCACCACCGTCGGGGCGAGCAGACCGGCCAGGGTGCCGAAACAGGTGGCACTGACGGTCTTGAGCAAGGCATGCTGGGCGGCGGCGCCGGCTTCCATGCCGACCAGCAGATCCATGAGAAAGGCGAGCGGAAACCAGGTCATGCCCATGAGCGCGCCGGCGATGGCGCCGAACAGACGGGAACCGGTCATGGCCGGCATGAGAAAATAGAGGATATCGGCCACTCCGCCGGCCGTGACATAGCGCACGAGTTGGACCGGGCCTCCCCGGCCAAGGCCGGGGTACAAGGCGACGAGTCCGGCCAGCAGCCCGATGATCGTCCCGGCCAGGGCCGGGCGGACACACCCCCGGCCAAGCAGCAGAAAAAACACCACGCCAAGGACCTTGTGGGCCGGCAACAAGGACGGGATATAAAGGAACAGCCCGGATAGCACGATGAAGGTGGCGGTGAGCCCGACAACCAGGCTCTCGCGCAAGGTGAAGCGGGCGAGCAAGGATTCGCCCATTCGCGTAACGGGATGTGGCATGCATTCCTCCAGTGGACCGCGCAACGCAGCGTCCGGCGGTCGCCACGGCCCCGATCGTCCAAGTCCGTGGCGGCTTCCGCCCGTGTCAGAAGGAGAATTTGACGCCGGCGACAACGGTAAACGGGGCCCCGACCTTGTACGTCGTGGAGTCCGTGGACAGGCTGTCGTCCTGGCTGTTGTTGATGGTGCTGATGTAACGGGTGTCGAAGAGGTTCTGGAAGGTCAGGGAGAAGGTGGCCTCCTTGAACTGCCAGAGGTTCGGTTTGGTGTAGGCGAGATAGAGGTCGAACACGCCGTAGCCGGCGATGCGCATGGTATCCTGAACATCCGCGTACCGGCTGTCCACGTAGCGGAAAAGCGGGGTGACGGAGAAGCCCTCATAGGTCCCGGTCACGCCGGCCTTGAACAACCACTTGGGCACATCCGGAATCTGGTTGCCCTTGACATGGATCACGGTATTGGCGTCGGACGGAAGATTCTGGGTGAAGGTGAAGCTGTTGTACGAGCCCGATCCAAAAAGGGTCAGCCACTTCAAAGGCTTCCAGGCCGCTTCCAGTTCGCCGCCGATGGACTCGGCCTGACCGACGTTTTGCAGGAACGTCAGCTTGGACACGGGATCATAGGTGGAAACGGATTTGTCCTGGTACTTGGCGTAAAAAAACGTGGGCGAGACGGAAAAGGTGCCGTCGTTGTAGCGGAGACCAACCTCGAAGTTGTCGGAAGTCTCCAGTTTGGCGTCGTCCCAGAGGCGCTTCAGGCTGATGCCGGCCTTCTGGTAGGTGGAAAGGTTCCTGGCGTAGTTGTTGTAAAGCGGTCCGATGGCCGGATAGACGTAGTTCTTGCCGTACATGAACCGCGCGGTCAGCTGATCCGTGATGTCGTAGCTGATACCCGCATTGGGCAGCCAGACATCCTTGGTGGACTGGCTGGTGCTGGCCTTGCCGATGATGGAGGAGCTGTCGATGGCATCGCTGTACGACACATCGGCCACACCGGTGGTGTTATAGGTATCCACCCAGGGCATGGTGGTCTGCAGGTATTTCAACCCGGCCTGGACGTGGAATTTCCCCAAGTCGGACTTGGCCTGGATAAAAGGCGCCGTGGTGATATGATCGCCCAATTTGTTGAGGGTCGACCACCCGCTGAAGGTCGAGCCGGTGTTGGTCAGAAGATAAAGGCGCTGGCTGGACTGGGGCTGGGGATAAAAATGGCTGTCATCGTACCAGAAGCCGGCCTTGACCTGGACGGGATCGTATTTTTGTTCGATCTGAACCACATAGCCGATCTGGTGTTGCTCGATATCGGCAATGGTGTAGCCGAGTTTCTTGGCAGCGGGGACCGTATCGCTGATTGGGGTGCTGTAGCGGCGGCCCTGATTTTCGGCATAGTATGGCTTGAATTGGAATATGGCGCCCTGCCAAAGCTTGGCTTCGATATTCCCGAAAAACGTCGCCTGATCGAAGTATTGTCTGTTGTAGTCGTAGTAGTTCCAATCGATCTTCGGATTCCCAGACAAGCTGCTGTTATAATCAAATCCCCGGTAATTGCCCATATTCTTGGTCTGACTATAGGTCAGATCCCGGAATTCGTCCTGATCAAAGCTGTTGTAAATCCCGTACGCCTCGATCTTGACCCGATTGTCGAACAGGGGCTGGACAAGGCCGCCCATCAAATTGAAATTGCTGATATTGCCTGTTCCGCGCCACTTGTTTTCCTGGGCGTAGGAAACGGAACCAAAGACGCGGGTCCCGGCGGAGGGGGCGGCGCCCGAATCGATACGGGCAAACGAGCGCGTGAACCCGTAGGAACCGACCTTTTGTTCGACCGTGGCCCCGAATTTTTCCGAGGGGGCCTCGACCATCATGTCAAGAGAGCCGGCCGTGTTGCCCAAACCAAAACCGCGATCCGCCGGAATGGGCCCCTTGTACAGGGTCATGGAATGCACGTTGGAATTGTCGAGAACGTTGCCCATGATTCCATGTCCCATGGGAAACAGGATCGGAAGGCCGTTAATCGTTTGCGCAAAACGGCTGTTGGTATCACCCAGTTGACCACGGATTCGCAAGGAATTTTGGTTTTGCACCAAGCCATATGGATCGTCACTTTCCGTATTGACAGACGGTAGGAGGTTCAGGGCTCTATACGGCGTCGTACCGCCGATGGCACCAAATGTCTGTATGGATTCTTTTGACAAGGTCACTGCGGTAGCTGGATTGGATTGCTCTTCCTGGATAGGCCCAGGCTGCACCGTTTCAGTCACTTGTACCGTGGGGAGTTGAAATTCGTTTTGTTGCTGTCCATCCTCGGCCACACCATTTTCTGCGGCAAAAAGTATCAAAACAGACAGTAAAATACACACTTTTACAAGTTTCATATCCCCACTCCCCGGCTGGTTATGGATTGATTTCGTCTACCCCGTATGTCGATCGCACAATATGACGAGCGCCTCTCCAGTTTGGGCAGTCTTTTCGTTGGCTACCCATTCCAAGAATGTATAATGTTTCATCAAACATATATTAATCGCAACCTGCGTCAACCCCCTGTTTTTTTTGATATATGTAGAATTATAACCCGCCAGCGGCGGATATTTGGGTCAAAAACACCCATAGCTGTGACGGGGAAGTGGAATGTCAACTAGTTCCGTTGCTGATCTATGTTCGATAGCAACATAGGTTAACAATCAAAAATTTCGCTCAAAGAGTCGAAATGACGCAGCAGCATATTTTACAAATTTTGGAAGGCCAGGCATCGGCCTGGGCCGGCGCAGAACGCGCCAGCGGGCGATCAGGAAGCGCCCTGAAGCGGCTCGACAGAAAGGATGGAGGAACTGACGGATTCTTACGAAAAAACACGCTGGAGCGTGGCAATCCGTTCACAGCAGCAGTTGTGGCGCACGGCAAGCAAGCCGTCACTTCATTTCTGGCCGGTGCGGCAGAGGTCAAGGGCAACGCGGCCTGGGGAATCGTTCCATCCCAGGCCGCGACAGGCAGCGTGCCTAAGGATTCCCCGGATCCCCCGCAGGTTCCGGGCCCTGAATTGCCCGGAAGTACCGGGTCGCAAAATCTTGCAGCAATACGGCCTGGCGCTCCATATAGCCAACCCAGGCTTCGAGCACCTCACGGCCTTCCTGGGTGATGGCGTAGACCCGACGCGCCGGTCCCGTGCCCTCGGCCTCCCAGCGAGACAGGACGAGCTGGTCCTCCTCCATCTGCCGCAAGTGCCGGTAGATCATGCCCGGAGGCGCTTCCCCCTTGAGAAAGCCATATTCGGAAATCCGTTGTAACATCTCGTAACCATAGGACTCTCCTCCCAGGAGAGCCATGAGGATCGAGGGCTGCATGTACCTGTCCGGCTTACCGGGACCTATTTTTTCAGACATTGTGCGAATCCCACTTGACATAGATGCTTCAAGCACATAGATTGTTACAAAACAGGGCGACCAGCCCGCCACGGAGGTGGACCATGAACCGTATTTTCGCACGCGAGCGCCGCAAGATCGAAAACGGTGAGAAGAGGCCGCGGTACCGGGTGGTGGCGGCCACCGGCGACGTTAAGTTTTTTGTCGAACATATCCGCAAGCTTGAGCTGGAAACCATCGCCAAGACTCTGGGCGCAGAGGTTGTGTACCTGCCCAATCCAGGGTCGGGCGAAGGGGGCAACAAGGCCTAAGCAAATCCCTACGAAGCCGGGGGAGAAGCATTTTTCCCGGCTTCGTCTTTCCCACGTCGATCCTGCCTCACCCGTTGCGTGCCGTTTCGGACTCCCGCCTGGGAAGCATGTGACGGGCACGGACCGCAAATTCGCTGCCATGGTTCCGTATCTCCGTGGATTTCCCGCAAAACACAGTCCCAATCGTCTCCACTCTCAGCTTCGCCTCCCAAGGCGCAGCACCCTGCAGCTCCGCTCCTCCAGGACAGGGAGCCCCTGCGAGCGCTCCCCATCCCGGCGGCAGCCGAAGCACTTTCGCGCATCTCACGCCTCTTTGTAAACGATCGTCCCCACATGTTCCCCGGCCAAAGCCGCCAGGATGTGCTCGGGATGATGCAAGGCGTCGATAATCTGAAATTCCTTGATTGACTTGGCATACTTGAGGAAACGCAGGACAGGCCGCTCGACGATCAGGTCTTCCAGATCAAGCGCGATCAGCTCATCGACCGAAATACGGCTGTAGTAGTCCAGCGCATCGACATTCTTGGCTTTCTTTGGGTCATTGCTGTAGAGGCCCTTTTCGTCCTTCAGGTAAATGAGGGAGCGGGCACCGATATTTTCCGCCAGCAAAAAGGCGCCGCAATCCGTCCGGTGCGGCGGGATCATACCCTGCTCGGCCGGGTGTTCGAAAAAGCCATACGGCGGGATGCCCGGGGTAATGGGCAGATAGCCGAGCTGACAGAACATGGTGAGCTGTTCCAGATGGTCGCCGTGGCCGATGCGCACGCCCCCGTGCTTGGACAGCAGCACCGAAAGGATCTCGGCATTTTGCGAGGACACCTTGTCGCCGAGTTTGGACAGGACGCCCGTCGGCATGCCCAGTTCCAGGCCGATGTTGTAGATATGGCGGGCGCGGGTACCACCTCCCGTCATCAGGATCATTTTGAATTGTTCCTTGGCCTTCAGAAGCACATCGATAATGGGCAAGAGCGCCTTGGCTCCCCGGTCCATGATGGACTGCCCGCCGATTTTCAGCACATTGACATCAGGGTGCATCCGAAAAACTTGCTGGCGCTCCATTCCCGCCAGCAAGGCCTTGCTGACCAAAGACTCCCCCATCAAGGGGGATTCTATATGGAGCCGTCCACTTTCCGCCGCCTCTTTAACCAGCTTGCCCATAGCACCCTCGCGCTGTTAAGTGTTAACCGACCCTATATCCTCATCAGACATAGTCTCTCTTCCATGATTGCGCAACCCGAAAGTTCGCCCCTCCGATGGAGAGCAGGTGTCACCGTCAACGGGAAACGGAAGGAAAAACTCTTTCCCGACGGGAGCGAGAAGAGCAAACGAGCTGCGGTGCGCCGCTGACGCGGACCGTTGCCAATACTTGGGAGGCCTCCAGGGTCGTCGCCCCGACCGGGATGTTCGCCACGTTGCGGGTCATTATGGGGACAACCGGCACATTCTGGGCAAGACGCGCTGCCGCATGGCTGCGGGGATGTCATCGTTCGCCAGTTCAATCGCGGCACTGTCGGATTCCGATTCGTTCGGCATGTGCTTTCCTCCCGAGGGCACCGTGCCCGCGCCTTGATCCGAGCCGATTGACCTAAGCTAATTTGCCGAAAAAAAATATTTTTACACAGGCACCGTCGCCGCCCGGCCAATCAGACGGGACCAGCGCAGACTTCACGTCCGAATGCGGCCCTCCCGAGGCGTTCCGTTGGCGCTCGGTTTGGTTGCTTTTGCGTTTAGAAAGAGATAGTTAAAAACACACGTAGGATAACGAGTGCTGCTGTGAGAATTAAGGAGCGCGTATGTACCCAGAAGATAACGACCAACAAAAGTATGAGCGCCACGAGATCGCGGCTTGGCGTCGGCTTGTTGCGGCATGCAACCAGGAAAAAAGATGGATGCACGAACGAAGTGGTACTTTTTTAACCGCTCAGGGGTTCTTGTTAGCGGCCTTCGGCGTGACGCTCAGTGCCCATGTCTTGATTGCCCCCCTGTTTCTGCTCTTCGTCCATATCGCCCTCTGTGTTATCGGCTGCCTGACCTCTCTTTCCGCACTCTGTAGTGTCGGTGCAGCCGCCTGGATGCATCGCATCTGGTCGCAACGGCTGCACAAGCTCGTATCCAGCTCAAGTTATATCAAAGCAGAAAATTATTTCACCTATGGCTGCGGCGGGCAACGACCGGACGCCATGGCCCGCCTCGCCCCCCTCGTCTGCCCGGCCGTCCTGACCGTGTGCTGGCTGGTGCTGTTATTCGTCAGCATCTTTTTCCGACTGACGTAATGTTTTCCTGTCCCACCGCAAGCCCGATCGGACGCACGCACCGCGTCAAAACCCGTACATCCGGCAAGCCCACGCCCTCCAGGACCAGCAACAGCGCCGCATAGGCCGCCAGCCCGGCCGGACCGCTCCAGGACCCCGGCAACACGGTCGCGACGAGCAGCCCCCCGGCCAGCGCCACCAGGGCCTTGAGATTGGCCAACGCCGCGATCCGACCGCGAAAAAGCCCCCGCGCCGCCCACAACGCACCCAGGGCACTCGCCGCATAGGCCGTCAACGCCGTGACCGAAGCCCCGAAGACGCCGTAGCGCGGCGTCAGCATCAAGCCCAGGAGGCAATTGAGTCCCAGCGTGGCCGCGTTGACCGAAAGCACCCGGCGCTGACCGCCCGTGGCGATGAGCACCTGCGACCAGACGAGGCCGAGCGCCAACGGGACGGAGCCCAAGGCCAAGACCCGCAGACAGGGAACCGCAGGCAGCATCTTGACCCCGTAGAGCGTCACCAAAAGAGGGCCGGCAAAAAGGTACATCGCCAAGGCCAGCCCGCAAGCCGACGCCGCCACGAGTCGGCCAAGGGCGAGCGTAAGCTCGACTCCCTGCGCCTTCCCGGCAGCGAACAGCCGCGACACGGCCGGAAACGCTGCCAACATGACAGCTTGAAAAAAGATCTGAAGCCGGAGCACGAGATCGTGGGGCGTCTGGAAAAAGGCCACCTCCTCGGCCGTGCCAAGCCATTGCAGCACCAACACATTCACCCGAAAGAGGTTTTGCAGCAAGATCACGGACAGGCCGATGACCAGCGAGGCGCGCAGCATGGGCGCCACAAGTTTGCAGCCGGCGGCAAGCCGGGGACGGACATAGCCGCGCACGACCACGATCCAGGAAGCCAGACAATGCCCGGCCAGGGCCAGGCCACTCGCCGCCAGCAGGCCAAACGGGCCGCAGTCCAGCCGGATCGCGACAGTGAGTAACGCGCCCCACAACAGACTGTGCAGCAGCGCCAGGAAACATTCGGGCCGCATGCGCTCATGGCCCTGGAACACGGCTCCGGCCAACTGGCCCAAGGACCGGCAGGCCTCAATGCCAAACGCCACCAGAACAAGGGCGGCAAGGTCCGCCCCCGATCCGGCCGGGGCGAATCCCGCCCAGCCGGCCAGCCCCAGCCCGGCCAGACCGATGACCGCAAGCCGAATCAAAACGCCCGCGCCCACAAGCGCCCCGGGATCGTCCGCCCCCCGGCCCAGTTCGCGCACCAGGTATTGTTGGATGCCGCAGTAGCTTACGGACAAAACAGCCCCGGCCACAGCCAGGGCGGACAGGTACGCGCCGAGTCCGGCCAGGGGCAGATGCCGGGCCACGGCAATGGTCGCGACAAAGCCCGTGACCGCCTGGAGACCGCGCGAGGCGCCCGACCACACGATATTACCGGCCACGCCGGCCGATCTGGCCGGGACGGATTTGCGCGCGCGGCTGGACATCAAAACCTACGGGGTTGCGGGTTGCTGCTCGGGAAGTGCTGCAAGGCTGGTTATTTGTATGGAAAGCGACACGGAAAGTCGATAGAGGTCCCACCATGCTCCGACAGGAATCCGCCCTGCCAGCCTTGCGGGTCTTGCTGCTCAACCCACCGTTCCTGCCGCGGTTTTCCCGGCCGCAACGCAGTCCCGCCGTGACGCGCAGCGGCACGCTCTATCTGCCCCTGTGGCTAGCCTCCTGCGGTGCGGTGCTGGAGGAGGCGGGACACGAGGTGCTTGTTATCGACGCTCCGGCCGAAGACCTCGACCTGGGACAAACGCTGGAGCGCGCCCTCCCCTTCGCCCCGAATTTGGCCGTACTCGACACCAGCACGCCAAGCATCGCCGCCGACCTCGAAGCCGCCCAGGCCATCAAGGCCCGCATCCCCGGATGCTGCGTTATCCTGGTCGGCCCTCACGCCTCGGCCCGGCCAGGCGAGAGCCTCGCCGCCCGGGGCGGCCCGGACGCCGTGGCCCGCCGCGAATACGACTATACCGTGCGCGACTTGGCCCGGGTCCTGACCGCATCGGGCGGTGCCCCGGCAGCCGAGGCGCTCGCCGATATCGCCGGGCTCTCCTGGCGCGATGGCGTGACTGTGCGCCACAACCCGGACCGTCCCTTGATCGACGATCTGGACGCTCTGCCCTTTGTCAGCCGCGTCTACAGGCGCCACTTGGACATCCGCCGCTACTTCAACCCCAACGCCGCCTATCCCATGGTGACCCTTGTCACCAGCCGGGGCTGCCCGGGCGGCTGCACCTTCTGCCTCTACCCCCAAACCATGACCGGTCACCGGCTGCGCACCCGGTCCGTGAACAACGTCCTGGACGAGATCGCCGAGATCTTGGCGAGATTTCCCGAGGCACGCTCGATTTTTTTCGAGGACGACACCCTGACCGCGAACCTCGACCGCTGCCTGGCCCTGTGCGACGGCATCCGCAAGCGGGGATTGCGTTTCACCTGGACGGCCAATGCCCGGGCCGATCTGCCGGGCGCGATCATGCGGCGCCTGCGCGAGGCCGGCTGTCGGCTGCTGTGCGTGGGTTTCGAATCCGCCGACGCGCAGGCGCTTCGGGCCATACGCAAAGGGCTTGCCCCGGACGGGGCCCAGCGCTTCATGCGCGATGCCCGGGCGTGTAACTTGCGTATCCATGGCTGTTGGATGTTCGGCCTGCCGGGCGACACCCGGGAAAGCATCGTACGCGCCATCGACCTGGCTTGTTCCCTGGGCACGGACACGGCCCAGTTCTACCCCGTGATCCCCTACCCGGGCACGGCCATTTACGACGACTATGTGGCCCGGGGATGGCTCGACCCGTCGCGGCCGGCGCGCTGGCTCACATCCTCCGGCAACCATGCCTGCGTGGCTGGCAACGAAACCCTGTCCCCGACCGAGATCGAGGCCCTATGCGCCCTGGCCCGCCGCCGCTTCTACCTCCGGCCCGGCTACCTGGCCCACCGGCTGGCCGCCGCCATGACCAGTCCCGACGAACTGCGGCGCACGATCAGAGCCGGCCGCCACTTCATCCGGCACCTGCTTCCCGGCCGCGGCCAGGGGCCGACCCCATGACCGACCCGGCCACCCCGCTTCTCTGCTCCGTCATCATTGCGGCCCACAACGCGGCCCATCTGCTGCCCGATTGCCTCGCCTCCCTGGGACGCCAGAACCTGTCCGCATCGGCGTTTGAAATCCTCGTAGTGGATGACGGCTCCACGGACAAAACGTCCGAAGTCGCCCGGGAGCTTGGCGCAATCTGCCTTACCCAGCCGCACCAGGGGGCGGCTGCGGCCCGCAACCACGGCGCGCGTGAGGCTCGAGGAGGCATCCTCGTCTTTACCGACGCGGATTGCCGGCCAGAGCCGGACTGGCTGGCCACCCTGGTCCAGGGCCTCAAGGACGGAGCGGCGCACGGCGTAATCGGCGTGCAGGGTTGCTACGCCACGGACCAGAAAAGCCTGACCGCCCGTTTCGCCCAGGCCGAGTTCGAGGACCGCTACGACCACATACGCGCGTATCCCTGCATCGATCTCGTGGCCACCTACAGCGCGGCCTACCGGCGGGAAGTCTTCCTGGTCGCGGGCGGTTTCGACGCCCGGTTTCCCCGGGCGGACAACGAGGACACGGAATTTTCCTACCGGCTGCTGGCCCAGGGGCACAAGCTGGCGCTGGCCCCCCGGGCCGTGGTCCGCCACCTCCATCCCGCCACCTTACGCGCCTACCTTTGCACCAAGTGCCGCCGGGGCTACTGGCGGACCCAGGTCTATCGCCTCTATCCGGACAAGGCTTTCAAGGACCGTTACACGACCTGGCCGGTCAAGCTGGGGACCCTGACGGCCATGACTTGGATTGTCGGCAGCCTGACCGGCCTGCTCGCCCTGCCCCTGATTGGCGGCGGATTGCTCGCCCTGGCCCAGGTCTGTCCGGCCGTTCTCCTCGGCCTGTCCTGGCCGCTGGCTCGAAAAAACTGGTCCAAGGACCGCAGGCTGGGGCTCGCCACACCGCTTTTGAGTTGGCTCCGGGCACTAGCCTTGGGCTGCGGCGTACTGGGGGGGATCGTGCGCCCGGCGCCGGGCCTCGGCGACGGAAAATGAAGCCTTCGGATCGCTATCAGCCGGCAGTGCGTTTCCGATAGTCCAGGGCGCGGATGCGGTCGTCGTAGCGGTCGCACTGTTCCTGCAAAAAGCCCATCTCTCCGTGGACGACGATGGCGCGTCGCGGGCAGCACATGAAGCAGTAGAGACAGCCGATGCAGCCGGCCGGCTCAAGTTCGGCCAGGGCAACCGCGCCTCGGCCCGCGAGCAGCCGGTCGGGAGCCAGGCCCAGGGGACAGGCGTCCCGACACACACGACAACCGTCACAGGCCTCGGCCTGAAGTTCCAGAGCCTGGATGTCGGATTCCGCGGCCTCGAAGTTGTCCTGGCGCACGCCGGACCGGAAAAGAAGCGCCCCGAACCAGCGCGTGGCTGCCAAGCGTGCCCCGAACGGACTGGCGCGCAGCCGCCGGAAAAGTCCGCCCAAGGGCGAGCGCAGCGCCAGCCAGGCGGCCAGTGACGCCCGGGCCGGAGCCAGCGGCCGGGGAAGCGGCGGCAACAGCCCCTGCCCGGCCAGACGCGCCACCGCCGCCTCCGTCTCGGGTGGCAACAGGCCCAGCCGCTTGGCCAGAGCCAACGGCGCGATGCGCGCAACGTCAATTCCCGCCATGTGGGCGCAGGCCAGATCGATGGCAAACGGATCGCGACCCACGACCAGTATGCCGGCCGCAACCGGCACCCCGCGCGACGGGCCGCACCCCTCCATGGCCACGATGCCGTCCACGATGTGCAGACCAGGGACCAGGGCGGCGTTTAAACGCAGGATGTTGCCGGCCAGGTCCTCGTGGGTCTTTTTCTTGTTCTCCTGGCCGATCAGGCAACCGATCAGGTTTTTGAGGCATACGCTCATGCCGGCTTCGAAATGGGTCTTGAGTTTGGGCAGGTTGATGAGCTGATCCGCTTCGAAGCATTCCCCGGCCACGTAGGCCGTGGTGCCGCCGGCAAAGGCCACCGGACGCGGCGCGGTCGAGGCATTGCAGTCGATGATCGCCGCTGCGTAGCGCGCGGCCAGTGCGTCCAGTTTCAAACGCCTGATGACGTCGATGCCGGTGCGATAAAATCCGCTGTTGGTGCCCTCGGCCACGGCCAGGTTGCGGTAGCCCCGCTGGGCCAGAACGGACAAGACCCCGGCGATGACGCGCAGATCCGTAGTGTTGCCGGTGAGCGCATTCATGCAGGAGTTGCCATTGGGCTTGAGCACGATGCGCGCGCCCGGGTCCCGGGGAAGCAACTCCGGTTGGGCATCGAAGAGCGCCCCCAGCCCGTCCGCGACATCCGCGACGCTTCGGGCCGGCAGCACCCGGACCACAGGTGGCGGTGGCGTGTCCCCCGCCGGACGCGACGGATCAGGAGACATGCAAGCCCCCCTGGCCAGCCGCGCGTTTGGCCTTATCGCCGCGTACGAGCAGGGGCAGGGTGCGCAGCATGATCAGCAAATCCAGCCGCAAGCCCATGCCCTCCAAGTAAGCGAGATCGTGTTCCAGATGTTCATGGATGGGGGCCCCACGGTGCGGCGAGATCTGCCAAAGCCCGGTCAGCCCTGGTTTGGCGAGCAGGCGCAGCCGCTCCCTCGCCGTGTAGGTGGCGACGATATAGGGCATCTCCGGCCGGGGACCGACCAGGGACATGTCGTTGCGTAGGACATTAAAAAGCTGCGGCAGTTCGTCCAGGTTCGTGCGGCGCAGAAAGCGGCCCACCCGGGTCACCCGGGCATCGTCCTGATGCAACGGATGCAAGGCGTAGGGCAGGGCCTCCCGATGCATGGTGCGAAACTTGTAAAGTGTGAAGGGGCGGCCGTGCCAACCCAGCCGCTGCTGCCGGAAAAGGACAGGACCGGGGGAATCGAAACGAATCGCCACGGCCAAAAGCAGCATGACCGGGAGGACCAGGGGAAAAACAACCATGGTACAACACAGGTCGAACGCCCTTTTCTGCGCCCGGTAACGACGCTCGCGCCGCAACGCATCCTGCGCGCCCGCCTCGGACATCACTCCTGCCGCGTATTCCATGCGCCCCCGGTACCTATTGACATGAAATTACCGGAAAAACAACAGGCTGTCGGCATCCCCGAAGCTCTTGCCAAAAATTGCGTGGCCAGCGTATCAGTTCCCGAATCAGGCAATGGCGGAGGCGGACATGCAGACGGGAAAAACAGCCGCAGCAGGCAAAACCATCGTGCTCGGCTGGGACGGCGCCACCTTCGACATCATCCGGCCGCTGATCGCCCGGGGGCGTATGCCCCATACCGCCCGGCTCATGACCCAAGGCGCCTTTGCCAAGCTGCGCTCCACCACGCCGGCGGTGACGCCGGTGGCGTGGACCAGCATGGTCACCGGCGTAAACCCCGGCAAGCACGGCATCTTCGACGGCCACCAGCTCGATCCGGCAACCGGCCAAATCCATTTCGCCAGCGCCGCCAAGCGCCGTTCTCCGGCCCTTTGGTCGTTGGTGGACGCCCACGGCGGCCGCGCAGCCGTGCTCAACGTGCCCGTGACCTACCCCCCGGAACCGATAAACGGCTTTCTCGCCCCAGGCATGTTCTCCCCGCCGGGGGCCCCGGACGCCATTTCCCCGGCCGATCTGGGTACGGCCTTCACCGGGCGTTTCGGCCCCCTGGCCGATTCCCCGCCCAAATACGCCGATCCGGTCCGCTATCTGGATTCTCTGCTGGAAGGGGTGCGCACGAGGCAGGACATGGTGCTGTGGCTCCTTGAGCGCGGCCCCTGGGACCTTTTCTTCGCGGTCTTCATGGAAACCGACCGGGTCCAGCATTTCTTCTGGCAGTACCGCGACCCGGCCCATCCGCGCCACGACGCGCTCGGCGACGCCGTGGAACGCATCTACGAAGCCGTGGATGCCGCCCTGGGCAACATTCTGGCCGCCGCCGGACCGGAAATCAACGTCGCCCTGGTCTCGGACCACGGCGCCGGACCACTGCACACCGGCATTTTCCTCAACGGCTGGCTTCTGGACCAGGGCTGGCTGCACCTCACAGGCGACTTCGCCCGGACATTTTCCCGGTCCAACAGCGGCTCAAGCCTGCTGCGCCGCTTGCTGGCCAAGGCGATTGCGCCCCTGGCCCCCGGACGCGCGGCCCAAATGCAGGCCGCGGCCAAGGCATCCGAACAGACACGCGTCAACAACCTCCTGCGCTCCATCATCGACTGGGAGCGCACCCAGGCCTGGTCCGACGGCATGGGCGGCGGCGTATACGTCAATCCCGCCGCGGCGGATGACCGCACCGCCCTGTGCCGGCGCTTGTCCGCCGGACTCAAGGAACTCGTCGACCCGCGCACCGGGGAAAACGTCATTGAGGCCGTCCACTGGCGGGAGGATCTCTACCGTGGCCCGCTGGTCGCGGAGGCGCCGGACCTGATTGTGACCTGCGCGCCCGGCTACCAGATTTATGCGCCCCACGAGTTTCTCATTCACAGCCAAGCCCCGGGGCGGGAGGTATTTCTCCCCCATCCCTGGTCCGGCCGCCACGAACCGTTCGGCATCTTCGTGCTGGCCGGTCCGGGGATTGTTGCCGGCGGCGACGTGGGCCGCTGCGAGATGGTCGACGTGACGCCCACCGTGCTTGCCCTGCTCGGTCTCCCGTTGCCGGACCGACTGGACGGCTTCGTGCTCACCCGGGCCTTGGCGCCCGGCTGCATCCCCGGCGCGGCGTCCGCTGCCAGTCCGAACGCACCGACGGGCACCGAGGCCGAAACCACCTCGGACAACAAGGGAAACAACGCGCTGATCACCCAACTCAAAAACCTGGGCTACATGTGACCCCACCCACCGTGCGACAGGCTCCCGTCCTCATCGTGGGCGCCGGGCTGGCCGGCCTTGGCGCGGCCGTGACCCTGGCCGAAGCCGGATGCGATAGTCTGCTTTTGGAGCGGGAACCGGAAGTGGGCGGTCTGGCCCGCTCCCTGGTGCTCGACGGCGTGACCTTCGATTACGGACCCCACGTCCTGTTTCAGGAAGCCAGCCCCGGCGGCCGGCTGCTTTGCGAGACCCTGTCGGACGAGCCGGTCATCTCCCGCCGTTTCGCCTTCGCCATCCAGGCCGGCGGACGCCTGTGGGCCTTTCCCAACCACGCCGACATCGTGCGCTATCCCTGGCGATTTAAGCGCGAGATCCTGGCCGGGCTTCTCGCCCCGGGCAAATCGCGCGAAACCTTCGGCGAGGCGGCCCGGGACGAACTGGCGGCCAAAACCGGGGCGGGCCTGTACGACCTGCTGTTTCGGGACATGCTGCGCAAAAAGACCGGCCTGCCCGGCGAAGCGCTGCACCGCCACTGGCTCCTGCGCCCCAGCCGGACCGTGCATGGCGAGCTGGAACCGCTTCGCCGCCGCTCCCGGCTGGCCACACTGTGCGGCATCCTGACCCGCCTGTGCCGACGCTGCGACTACCCGGCCGACGGATTCGGGGCCATCCCGACTCGACTGCTCGAGCGCTATGTTCGGGCAGGCGGCCGCACCGTGCTCGATTGCGGGCCGATCAGGCTCGAACGCGATACGGACCGGATCACCGCCATCACGGTACACGGGGAGCGGATCGCCGTCAGCCACGTCATCTGGACCGCGCCCATCAACCGGCTCCGGCAGGCCCTGGGCCAAGACGACGGGGAGTCGTTGCGTTTCGAGGACATCCTGCTCGTCTTGCTGACCTACGACTGCCCGCGCCCGCCCAAGCGGCCCTTTGTCTACGTCTACCACCCGGACCCGACGGTCGTATTCAACCGCAGCTCCTATCCGGCCTCCATCTTCCGAGAACTCGGCCCGGCCGGCCGCGAAGGTCTCTGCCTGGAGATCACGCCCGGCGCGATGGAAGGCAACCCCTCCGCCAAGGAACTGGCCGCGCGCGCCGTGGCCGACGTGGAGCGCATCGGCCTGCATCCGGCCACACGGCTGCGGGCAAAAAAGGCCGTGCTTTTGCCTTCGGCCCTGCCGGTCTACGATCTGGCCTATACGCAACACCTGGCCAAAGCCCGCCAGGGCATCCGGGCCGTAAAAAATCTGCTGTCTGTGGGCCGAGTTGGCGGCTGGCATTTCTGCATGGCGCCCGAAGCGGCGAGCCAAGGCATCAAGGCCGCCCACCACGTGCTGGCGGCAACCGGCGACAAGGAAACCCCATGAGCCTGGCCACGGCCACCCGCGGCGGCGACTTCCGGTCCCGCTGGCGCATCCTCAAGCGGCATGCCCAAGCCCTCCTGCGCCACGCAAACAGCCGCCGGCTCGCCAACTTCCTGCTGGCCGAGGCCGAACGGACGCTCAAACGCGAACGCGCGGCCTCGCACCCCTATCTGCTCAAGATCGAACCGTCCAACATCTGCAACAGGCACTGTCCCTACTGTCACGACGGCCGCTCGGCACCGGGACCGGGCCAGCGTGCCTACGGCCGCATGGACGCCACCCAATTTTCCCGGCTCCTGGACGACGTCGGGCCCTGGCTGTTCAAGATCAATCTCTACGGCTTCGGCGAGCCGTTCCTGTTCCCGGAGACCCTGACCATGATCCGCGACGCGGCCGATCGCAACATCGGGGTGGGCGTCTCCTCGAACCTGCAAATCGACGACCCGGGGCTTGGCGAACGCATTGTCGCCTCCGGCCTGGAAACGCTCATCGTCTCCATCCACGGCGCCAGTCAGGCGACCTGCGCCCGGTTCATGGGCGGCGGCCGTCTCGATCTGGCGCTTGGCAACGTCCGGGCCGTGCTCGCCGCCCGCAAGCAGGCCGGGTCAAGCCTGCCCTATGTGGACTGGCAGTACTGCGTGACGGGCTTTAATGCCGGGGAGATGGAGGCGGCCAAACGCCTGGCCGAGGAGCTCGGCGTGGACCAGATCCGGTTCATCCGGCCGTTCGTCCCCGAAGGCGCGGACCCGGACTGGACCTGGGCCGACGCCCCGCCCATCGACGCGCGGGCCGAGAAACAAGGCTGCCCCTGGTTGTGGCGGGCGGCCTACATCAACTGGGACGGGGGCGTGCTGCCCTGCTGCCGAGAGGTGCGCGACATAGCCCACGACTTCGGCAACGCCCTGGAGACGGGGCTGACCCGCCTGTGGAACAACGACCGGTTCCGGGCGGCCCGACGTCTGGCCGCCGGGAAGCCTGCCCCGAACGCTGCTGCCATCCTGTGCGCGCGTTGCCCGGCGATCCGGGGCGAACAGAGGATCAAGCGTTCATGACGCGGCCGCACATCGCCCTGGACTTGCACAGCCTGACCCGGCTCATGCAGGGTTCCCGGACCTATGCCTGGAATCTGGCCCGGCGATTGCCCGGCCTGGACCCGGACAGCGACTATCTGTTCTACCTGCCGGACCCGCATGGCGACGAAGCCAGGCAATTGTCGGCCGCCAACGTGATCCCACGCCCGGTGCCCACATCGCGCGCGGCGCGGCTTGTTTCCTTCGGGGCCAAACTGGGCCTGGACCGCGCGGATCTCCTGCACTGCCAATACCTGGCACCGCCATGCCTGCCCTGCCCTGCCATCGTCAGCCTGCACGACGTGCTCCACGAGACCCATCCGGCGTACTATCCCGGCCGGATGCGCCTGCTTATGCGACGGCTTTATCCCCGGACCGCCCGCCGGGCCGCGTTGGTCCTGACCTGTTCGGAGTATAGCCGGCGCGAGATCATCCGGCTCTACGGCCTGCCCGAGGATAAGATCATGGCCATTCCCCTGGCCGCCGGCGAGGAATTCCGGCCGGCGCGCACCGAGGCCGAACGCGAGCAGGTGCACGCCGTGGCGGCGAGCTACGGTGTGCGGGGGAAATACGTACTTTTCGTGGGCCGGGTGGAGCCCCGCAAGAACATCCCCGGCCTGGCATGCGCCTTTCGGGCCTTGATGGAGGCCGGACACACGGGACTCACCCTGGTCGTGGCCGGCATGGTCGATCCGCTTTTCGCGCCCCGGCTCACCGGCGACCTGGGGCAGGCCGATCCCCGCATCGCCCTGATCGGCCGCGTCGCGCCCGAGGACCTGCCGGCCCTCTACCGGGGAGCGGCGCTTTTCGCCTTTCCCTCGTTTGCCGAAGGCTTCGGGCTACCGCCCCTGGAGGCCATGTCCTGCGGCGTGCCGGTGATCTGTTCGGACACGACGTCCCTGCCCGAGGTGACGGGCGAGGCGGGCCTCCTCGTCGCGCCCGACGATACGGTCGCTATGGCCCAGGCCATGGAGCGGCTCCTCACCGATGAGGCCCTGCGCGCGCGCTGCATCAGCCAAGGCCTTGCCCGCAGCCGACAGTTCAGCTGGGAGCGCACGGCCCAGGTGACCCTGGCCGCGTATCACCGGGTGCTTGCCCGGACGCGCCGGCATTAATAAGCTCGCCCGGCGTAAAAAGCTCCAAAAAGCGCATGAATCCCGGCCGCGCAAGCAGTCGACGCTCGTAACGCCGGGCGAATTCCAAGGCCATGGCCGCCTCCTCCGCCTCGCCGGACACGTCTTGCGGCCGCGCGAGGGGCGGCTCGATGACGACGGT
>JAWRKJ010000062.1:0-4138 GCA_040307025.1 Desulfovibrionaceae bacterium
CGAACCGTCGAAGCGGTCGTTGAGGCCAAGGGCGAGCCGCCTGGCCGTGATGTGGCGGCTGAACAGATCGGCCGCGGCGCCCGGATCGGTTTCGGCCAGGGTCAAGGGGGCGGACAGGACAACCAGTCCGGCCGTGTCGGAATCAGGTTTGTCCTGTCCGCAGGCGGTCACGGGGAGCCGGTCGGCCGTGACGCCGAACGTCTCGGCCAGACGGGCGCACAGGGCCAGAACCGGACCGAGGTCCCGGCCCGGGCAGGCCACCACCGGGGGCAGCTCGCACAGGGCGCAGAACTCGGCCAGGCCCGAGCCGGCCGCCTCCAGGCCCGTGTCCGTGAACAGGCCGGCCGCGTCCAGGGCCCGGACGGCCCGGTCGGCGGCCACGACCAGGATGTCCCGGGCGACGCAGGCCCGGGCCAGATCGGCGAGCAGGCCTTCGGGTTCGGACCAGGGCGCGGCGTGACCGACAAAAATGACAACTCCCCGAACCATGCCGATACGCAGGGCCTTGTCCAGATGTTCCCGGACCGGGGCCAGGCAGTCATCCGTTTCCGGCAGGGGGGCGGGAGTATCCCGTATGGTTTGCAGCATGCCAATTCTCCAACGGTTGCCCGACCTTGGTCGCGGTCATGCGACACCGTGCGCCGCGCGTCTTTGGCCGGGGTGTGCGGATATGGCCTGTTGATTACGTTTTTGTTAAAAACGTGTCTGTCGGCTGCGCGACAAAATCGTGGGAGGGCGGCAAGCCCCTGCCGGTCAGGCGTCGGACAGGCGGTTGAGGGCATCCAGGTCCAGAATGCGGATCACGCCCCGGGCGTGCAACTCCACGACGCCTTCCCGTTCCAGGGCGTTGAGCAGGGAGGAGACGGTCTGGCGCGAGGCTCCGACAAAGGTGGCCAGCTGTTCGACGCTCAGGCCGTGGGTGACGCAAGGGATGCCGGTCGCGTCGGGCTCGGCCCGGTAGGCCTCGTAGCGCAACAGGGAGAGCAGGCGTCCCCGGGCGTCCTGGAAAGCCAGGCCGTCGATGACCGTGAAGGCGTGGCTGAGCAGGTCGCCAAGGACCTTGATGGTGGAGGCGGTCAGGGCCGGCACGGTGAGCAGGGAGGGCCCGACCGCGGCCAGGTCGGCCACCAGCAGCTCCAGGTCGTCGACCGCCTCCACATGGGCCCGGGTATGGGTGGTGTAGGTGTCGCCGGCGTCCAGGATGGCCATGGTGAATTCCTTGTCCCGATTGGCCAGATAGACCCGGGCCCGGCCCTTGGCCACGATAAAGAGGCTGTTGCGGGCCTCCCGGGGCAAAAACACCTGGCTGCCGCGCGCATAGCGGCGGGGGACAAAGGCCGCGCGTACGGCCGCGTGTTCGGGTTTGGCCAGCTCCCTGAGCAGGTCGGTGTCGGTCAGGCGCATGGCCGCTGGCTCCTCTTCGCTTCAGTAGCGGATGACCCCGGCCTCGGCCAGGGCCCGGGCCGCGGCCACGCCCGCGGCATCGAACTGGCTGCCCTGGTGGCGGGTCAGTTCGGCCAGGGCCGCCTCGAGCCCCAAGGCCGGCCGGTAGGGCCGGTTGGAGGCCATGGCATCGAGCACGTCGGCCACGGCCAGAATGCGGGCTTCGATGGGAATGGCCTCGGCCGCGATCCCCTGGGGATACCCCGATCCGTCCAGGCGTTCGTGGTGGGCGAGCACGATTTCGGCCACGGGCCAGGGAAAAGCGATGTCGCGCAGGATTTCGTAGCCTGTCTGGACGTGCTGCTTCATGCATTCCCATTCCAGGCCGACCAGCCGGCCCGGTTTGCACAGATAGCGCACGGGCACGTTGATCTTGCCGATGTCGTGGAGCTGTCCCGCCACCTCGATGCCGTCCACGGTCTCGGCGGCCAGGCCCATGTGCCGGGCCATGGCCGTGGCCAGCCGGGCCACGTTTTCCTGGTGGCCGGCGGTGTAGGAATCCCGGAAACGCACGGTCTTGCCCAGGGATTTGACAGTCTGGCGAAACAGCGACCGGGTCAGTTTGAGCTGGGCGCGCAATTGCTCCCGGGTCCGGTGCCGTTCGGTGACGTCCTCCATGGAGCCTTCGTAGAGCACGGGCTTGCCGTCGCCGTCGCGCACGGCCCGAACATGCAACGAGGCCCACAGGCGCGATCCGTCGCGCCGCCACAGTTCCACTTCCAGGCCCCTGGCCACGCCCACCTCGGCCATGGTCGCTTCCAGAAAACGCCAGTCCTCGGGCCGGGCAAAAAGGGCCCTGGCGCCTTCCGGGGCCTCGGTCAGTGCGGTCGGGGCGTCATGGCCGAGCATGCGGGCCAGGGCGTCGTTGACCGTGACGAACCGTCCGGTCGGGGTCATCTGGAAGAGCCCCTCCACGGCATGCTCGAAAATGGCCTGGTATTTTTCCTCGGCCTCGGCCAGGGCCCAGCGGGTGCTTTTCTCGGCGGTGATGTCAATGAGATAGCCGAAATAATAGGTTTCCCCGGTCCGCGAACCGACCCGGCGGGCCGATTCCGCGATCCAAAAGACAAACCCGTCGCGGCTGAGCGCCTGGACTTGCCGGCCGGCGATGGCACCGTCGGTGCGCAACTGGGCCATGACCGCCTCGCGGGAAGTCTGGTCCAAATAAAATTGTTCCGGAGTGGTCGCCATGGCGGTCAGGAAGGCGGCCGGGCCGTCGTAGCCGAACAGGTTGGCCATGGCCTTGTTGACTTCGAGGATTTCACCGTCGGCGCGGCGCAGGTAGACAGGCAGGGGGGCGTCGTGGAACAGGGCCGCGCTGGCCTCGCCGAAACTTTCCGATTCGTTGTCGTCGGCGGGGGAGAGTTTTTCGGCCATAGGGTCCCTTCCCTAACGCAGGAAGCGGCGTACCACGGCCACCAAGGTGGCGGGTTCGAAGGGTTTGACGATCCAGCCCGAGGCGCCAGCCTTGACGGCTTGGGCCCGCTTGTGGGGCTGGGACTCGGTGGTGAGCACCAGCACGGGGAGAAACCGGGTGTCTTCCCTGGTCCGCAATCGGGTCAGTAATTCGAGCCCGCTCATATTGGGCATGTTGATGTCCGTGATGACCATGTCCACACCGGAGCCGATTTTGTCCAAAGCGTCGGCGCCGTCCACGGCCTCCACAACCTCGTACCCGGCCCGCCGCAAGGCCTGGGAGACCAGGGTACGCACGCTCCCCGCATCGTCGACGGTTAAAATACGTTTCACTGCGCTTTATGCTCCTTGCCGGGCCTGCCGCGGACGATTATTGTAAACAGCAATATGGACCATCGAAGGGCTTGGCAAGTCTCCCCTTTCCTGAATCCTACCCCGGAGGGACCGACCCGGCGGGTGCGTGGACAGGCCGGGGCGGCCCATGCTATGGCTGTCATCTTTACAAGAAGCGGGCTTTCCCCGACCTTGCCCGTCCCCTGGAGGACTCCAGTTTGAACAGTTTCGCGAAAAATCTCATGCTGTGGGCGGCCATTTCCCTGGTCATGGTCGTCCTTTTCAACCTTTTTAACCAGCCCCAAGGCGCCAGTGCCAAATTATCCTATTCGGACTTCATGCAGAAAGTGAATACCGGCGAGGTGGTCTCGGTCCGGATTCAGGGCCGCAAGATATCCGGCGTCACCACGGGCGGCGGCAAGTTTTTGACCTACGCCCCCGAGGACCCGAGCCTGGTCAGTTCGTTGATGCAAAAAAAGATCGAGGTCGTGGCCGAGCCCGATGAGGAATCGCCCTGGTACATGACCTTGCTCGTCTCCTGGTTTCCCATGCTGCTTCTGGTCGGCGTCTGGATTTTTTTCATGCGCCAGATGCAAAACGGCGGGGGCAGGGCCATGAATTTCGGCCGTTCCCGGGCGCGGATGATCACCCAGGAACAGACCCGCATCACCTTCGACGACGTGGCCGGCGTGGACGAGGCCAAGGAAGAGCTCACCGAAGTGGTGCAGTTCTTGTCCGATCCGAAAAAATTCACCCGGCTCGGCGGCCGCATCCCCAAGGGCGTGCTGCTGGTGGGTTCGCCGGGGACCGGTAAAACGTTGCTCGCCCGGGCCGTGGCCGGCGAGGCCGGGGTGCCGTTTTTCTCCATCTCCGGTTCCGATTTCGTGGAAATGTTCGTGGGCGTGGGCGCGGCCCGGGTGCGCGACCTGTTTCTCCAGGGCAAGAA
>JAWRKJ010000063.1:0-2652 GCA_040307025.1 Desulfovibrionaceae bacterium
CCCCCCCCCCCCTTCCTCACTCCACAAGGAGCGAACCTATGCCCATCTATGACATTGATTGCCCGGCCTGCGGGTACGGCGGCGAAGTCATCGTGACCCGGACGGAAGATGCCCCGGCCTGTCCGAAGTGCGGCGCGCCGGCCGTCAAGCGCATGGCCGCCACGAGCAGTCTGACCGGCAAGTCCGGCAGCCAGTTGCCCGGCCCCTCGGACCACGGATGTTGCGGCTCCCACCCCGGCCATGCCGGTTGCGCCGGTCCGGGTTCATGCTGCGGCAAGGCGTAAGGAGAAAACACGTATGCGGATTTTGATCGTCACCACCCGGCCCGAAACCTTTACGGCCTTTGCCGCGACCCTGGGTGAAAAAGGCCTGGAAACGGCCTTCGCGCCCACGGGCCAGGCCGCCCTGGACCTCGCCCGGACCACGCCGCCCACCCTGTGCGTGGTGGACGAGCAGTTGCCCGACACCGACCCGTTTGCCCTGGTGGCCAAGCTCATGAGCCAAAACGCACTCATCCACACGGCCGTGGTAAGCGGGCTTTCGGCGGAGGAATTCCATGAAGCCGGGGAAGGTCTGGGCATTCTGACCGCCCTGGCCCAAAATCCCGGGCCCGAGGCGGCCGCATCCCTGGCCGCGACCCTCAAGGCCGTGGCGGGCTAAGGAGACTGGCGTGCCCCGATTCACGCTTTCCATCCTGGCGGACAACCGGTCGGCCGACCCGGAACTGGGCTTCGAACACGGCTGGTCGGTGCTGGTCGATCTGGGCGCACAGGGTCGCTGGCTGTGGGATACGGGGCAAACCGGCTTGTTCCTGGAAAACGCCAAGGCCTTGGGGCTCGATCCCGCACGTTGCGACGGCTTGGCCCTCAGCCACGGCCACCACGACCATGCCGGCGGTCTGCCCGCCCTGCTCGAAGCCGGCTACACCGGCCCCATCGTCGGACACCCCGAGCTGCTCTCCCGGCGCTACAGCCGGCGCGACGGCCTCACCTACCGCTCCATCGGCATGGGTGACGGGCGGATTTCCCTGCCCCTGCCCGGATTTTCACCCGAAACCGACATCCGGGAACTGGCCCCCGGCCTGACCTTTGTCACCGGCATCGCCCGCCGGCCGGGGGCGTTCGCGGCCACGACCGACCTTTTCCGCGACACGGCCGGCCAAGAGCCTGACTCCGTGCCGGACGACGCCTGCCTGGTCCTCGACGGCGAAAGGGGAACCGTGGTGCTACTGGGTTGCTGCCACAGCGGCCTGGGCAATACCCTGGCCCATCTGCGCGCGCGTCTGGGGATCACGGCGATTGAGGCGGTCATCGGCGGCCTGCACCTCGGCAAGGCCCCGGACTGGGCCCTGGACGATACCCTCGCCGCCCTGGCCGGTTGCGGCGTGGCCCGGCTTTTCCCCGGCCACTGCACGGGCGAGGCCGGTTTCGACCGCCTGCAAAAGGATTTCCCGGGCCAGACGGCCATCACCGGCACGGGCATGCGTCTGCCCTTCTAACGCAAGCGGGTCGGACGTCTTTTCCGTTACCCCGCACAACGCCGGGGGGTGAGCGGCACGGCAAAGGCCGTGATGTGGGGCCGGGTGGTGAAGGTCGTGCCGGCCCGGGGGAGCCGGGCCAGGGGCTTTTTCGGTTGGGTCCGGGCCGTCACCGTATCCGGTGAAAATTCGAGCACCAGGGCCACGGGTTCAAGCTCGCTGTCGCCGCACAGGCTTTCCCGGCTGCCCGGAGTGACAACCTGGCGCGTGCCGTCCGGCAGTCTGGCGCTCACGGCCGTGCGCACGGTGGCCACCCGGACCACCTCGCCGGTCGGGGAAAAAACCAGGGAATTGTCGTCGCCGCTCACCCCGACCGCATCAGGGTCAAAGGCCCAGACCGGGCCGACCGGGGTCGGCACTTCGAACGGCCGGGCCGGTTCGAAGGACCGCAGTGCCCCGTCCTCGTAAAAACTCAGTCCCATACGCGCCGGCGCCGCACCGAACGGCGCCCTGACCGTCACTTCCTCCTCGGGCCACAACGTCAGGCTGCGCAGTCCGCCCAAGGGATCGAAGGCCACGGCCACGACCCGGGCCGTCACCGGACCAAGCGGCGTGGTCACGGTCAGCGGCTCGGCCAACCGGGCCTCGTCCGCCTCGGTCCAATACCCGGAAAGCTTACCATTAAGCGGAAATACCCGGGCCACGGTACCGTTTTCATGAAACGTGACCAGTTCGGCCGGAAGGTCGCCGGCTGGCGTCGCGACCACGGTCCGCGTCTCCAGGGGCAGGGACCGAACCTGGCCGTTTTTGTGAAAGGTCAGCGGCGGCAAGGTCATGCGCCGGGTGTCATCGATGGTGTGCTGGGGGGTAAGCTGCCCCAGGGACGTGACCAGGGTGACGGAACCGGCCAGATAGGCCGCCCGGACCTGGCCGTCGGGATGCAATTCCATCGGACCGTCCACAGGCAGGCGGCCATAGCGCGAGGATATGGTTTTCATACCCATCCTCTTAGCAAAAAGAAGTCCAACGTAAAAACACAATAAGGACACTCTATTGGATTTTGAAGCAACAACAGACCCCACAAAATTGTCGCTCCGATCCGACACAATCGTGCTTCGCGCCAAGGCCGCCAGGACGTCCGTCACCCAGTCTCCACGCGTCCGTCGCCGCGCCTT
>JAWRKJ010000064.1:0-2717 GCA_040307025.1 Desulfovibrionaceae bacterium
CAGCGGGGGGACGCCCGGGGAACCGGTGGCCGTGGTGCTGCCGCGTGGCACGGCGCAAATCACCGCGGTGCTCGGCATTCTCGCCACCGGGGCCTTTTACGTGCCCATCGGCACGGGCCAGCCGGCCTTGCGCCGGGACCGCATCCTGCAAAAGGCCGCCGTCCGCTTCGTGATCACGGACGCCGTCCGGGGCCAGGTCCCTTGGCCGGACGGCACGGTGGTCCTGGACGTGGCCCAGGCAATCGGCCGGGAGCCGCTACCCGCCCCTGTGGCCGTCGCCCCAGGCGAGACGGCCTATGTGATTTTCACCTCGGGTTCCACTGGCGAACCCAAGGGCGTTGAGGTGAGCCATGCCGCCGCCTGGAATACCATCAAGGCCATAAACACGATCTACGGCGTGCGCGATACCGACAGGGCGCTTGCCGTGTCCGCCCTGGATTTCGATCTTTCCGTGTACGACATCTTCGGGTTGCTGGCCGTGGGCGGTTCCCTGGTGCTGCTCGACGACGCTTCGCACCGGGACGCGGCCCGCTGGCTGTCCCTGATCGAGGCCCATGGCATCACCCTGTGGAACTCCGTGCCCACCCTGCTGGAGATGCTGCTGGTGGCGGCCGAGGGGCAAGGCCGCCGGGACCTGCCCTTGCGTCAGACCCTGCTCTCGGGGGATTGGATCGGCCTGGATCTGCCCCAGCGGCTTCAAAACGTGGCGCCGGGTTGCCGGCTGGCGGCCCTGGGCGGCGCCACCGAAGCCGCCATCTGGTCCAACTACTGCGATGTGACCCTGCCCTTGCCCGGGCATTGGATTTCCATTCCCTATGGCCGGCCCCTGCCCAGCCAGGTCTACCGCGTGTTGGACACCCTGGGCCGGGATTGCCCGGACTGGGTGCCGGGCGAACTGTGGATCGGCGGGTCCGGGGTGGCCAAGGGCTACCGGGGGAGTCCGGAACTGACGGCGCAACGCTTTGTGGAAGCGGGCGGGCTGCGCTGGTATCGCACCGGGGACCAGGGGCGGTTCTGGCCCGACGGCACCATCGAATTTTTGGGACGCCAGGACTTTCAGGTCAAGATACGCGGCCACCGCATCGAGTTGGGCGAAATCGAAGCCGCCTTGCTGCGCCATTCCGAAGTGGGGAGTGCCGTGGTGACCGTGGTGGAAGGGGACAAGGGGAGCAGGCATCTGGCCGGACATGTCGTGCCGGCAGCGCCCGTGGGGCGCGGTCCGGCCGGAGACGGCCTGGAGCGCAAGCTGACGGATCATCTGGTCGGGCAACTGCCCGACTTCATGGTGCCTCGCATCTGGAACATTCTGCCGGCACTGCCCCTTACCGCCAACGGCAAGGTGGATCGCAAGGCGCTTGCCGCCCTGGTCGCCGGCAGTGCGGACGAGGCGCCCGGGTTCGCGGCTCCGGAAACCGAAACCGAAAAACGCCTGGCCGCCATCTGGGCCTCGGTGCTGGGAACCGGGCCGGTGGGGCGGCATGACAGCTTTTTCGAACTGGGGGGCGATTCCTTGGTGGGAACCCGGCTGGTGGCCGCCGTGCATCGGGACATGCACTGGCAGCTGCCCCTGGAAAAGCTCTTTGCCACGCCCACCGTGGCCGAGCTGGCCGCCGGCATGGACGCCGTTTCTGGTCCGGACTCGGAGGCCGGCTCCGATGCCGCCGGGCTGCCGGCCATCGTGCCGGACCCCGCCAGTCTGCATGCGCCTTTTCCTCTGACCGAGATCCAGCACGCCTATTGGGTGGGCCGGAACCGCGAGCTGGAATTGGGCAATGTGGCCGCCCTGTTTTATTATGAGCTGGACTGCGCGCACCTGGACCTCGCGGCCCTTGGCCGCGCCTGGGCCAGGGTCGTGGCCAGGCATGCCATGCTCCGGGCGGTCATCCTGCCCGACGGCAGCCAGCGCATTCTGGAAACCGTGCCCGACGCTACCTTCCCCACTGCGGATCTCTCGGGCCTGTCCCCCCAGGCGCGCCAGGCCGCCTTGGAGGCGGTCCGCCGGGACATGTCCACCCGGATGCTGCCTGCGGACCGCTGGCCCTTGTTCGATATCCGGGTGTCCCTGCTTGGCGGCGGAAAACAGCGCCTGCATGTGGGCTTCGACTGCCTGATCGTGGATGCCTGGAGCCTGTCCCTGCTCATGCGGGACTGGCATCGGTTCTACGCGGAGGGGGACGCCTCCCTGCCCGAGGTGCCACTCTCCTTTCGCGATTACGTGCTGGCCGCCCAGGCGCTGCCCCAAACCGCCCGGTACGAGCGCGACCGGGACTACTGGCTCAACCGCCTCGACACCCTGCCGCCGGCCCCGGATCTTCCTCTGGCCAAGGCCCCGTCCGACATCGAGACGCCCCGGTTCCGGCGGCGCGGCTTCACCCTGGGCAAAACCGCCTGGGATGCCCTCAAACGGCGGGCCAGGGTCCATGAAATCACGGCATCCGGGGTGCTGGCGGCGGTCTATGCCGAAGTGCTCGGGCAGTGGAGTCGCAACCAGGCGTTTACCATCAACCTGACCCTGTTTAACCGGTTGCCCATGCATGCCCAGGTGGAGGACATCGTGGGCGACTTCACCTCCCTGACCCTGCTGGCCGTGGAAAACGACCACGAGGAGACGTTTCTGGCCCGGGCCGTCCACAAGCAGCGGCAACTTCTGCGGGACCTCGATCACCGGAGCTACAACGGCGTGCTGGCATTGCGGGAGATTGCCCGTCGGCGCGGCG
>JAWRKJ010000065.1:0-2749 GCA_040307025.1 Desulfovibrionaceae bacterium
GGCGGCAAAAAAATCAGGGTGCGGCCCACGCTTTTCCCTCCCGGTTCCAGGCGGCCTTGATACCTCGGCGCCAAAGGGCTACCACAAAAAGAATCGTTGCCGTCCGGCAACCGTGATGCCGCAAGGAGTCGCCATGCGCAACAATAAGGATGCCGCCCTGGAGTCGAACCTTTCGCCCGAGGATACCGTGATCGCGCGCCTGGGCGAAGCGACGTATGACAATCCCAAGGCGAGCGGGACGTTTGTGCCGGACGATGCGGCCGTGCTTGTGGGCATTGCCCGTTCCGGCCTGGAAGCGCCGGATGCCCGGCCGGTGTTTTTCGAGGAAGCCGGTCCTCGGGCCAAGCTTTTTTTCAATCCGCGCAAGACCAAGCTCGCCATCGTCACCTGCGGCGGGCTGTGCCCGGGCATCAACGACGTCATCCGTTCCATCGTCATGGAGGCCCACCACCACTACGGCATGGCCGCGACCATTGGCATCCGCTACGGCCTGCGCGGGTTCATCCCGGTCTGCCGCCACGACGTGCTGGAGTTCTCCCCGCACAACGTGGCCGAGATCCATGAGTTCGGCGGCACCATCCTGGGTTCTTCCCGGGGCCCCCAGCCCGTTGACGAGATCGTGGACGCCCTGGAGCGCCTCAACATCGGCGTTCTCGTCCTGATCGGCGGGGTGGGCACGTTGCGGGCCGCCTCGGCCATCCAGGCCGAGATCGCCGGGCGCAAGTTGCCCATTGCCGTGGTGTGCATCCCCAAGACCGTGGACAACGACATCCATTTCGTCTCGCGCACCTTTGGTTTTCTGACCGCCGCCGAGCAGGCCACCGAGGCCATTGCCTGCGCCCATGTCGAGGCCCTGGGCGCGCCCTACGGCATCGGCCTGGTCAAGCTCATGGGGCGTCAGGCCGGGTTCATCGCCGCCGAAGCCAGCATGGGGCTCAAACACGTGAATTTCGTGCTCGTGCCCGAGGAGCATTTTGCCTTGCACGGCCCGGGCGGGGTCCTGGAAGCCCTGGAGGCGCGCCTCACCACGCGGGGCCATGCCGTGATCGTGGCCGCCGAGGGCGCGGGACAGCATCTCGTGCCGCCGACCGGCCGTTTCGACCCCTCGGGCAACCCGGCGCTGCCGGACATAGGCAGCCTGCTTGCCCGGGAAATCAAGGGCCATTTCAAAAAGGCCGGCTTGCCCATCACCCTCAAGATCATCGACCCAAGCTACATCGTGCGCGCCGTGCCGGCCAACACGGCCGATGCGGTCTATTGCGGCTTTCTCGGCCGCCTGGCCGTGCATGCCGGTCTGGCCGGGTTCACCGGGCTTATGATCGGTAACGTCAACGACCGCTTCGTCCATGTGCCCCTGTCTCTGGTCACGCGGGAGCGCAAACATATCGACATTACTTCCGATTACTGGCAGGCCGTTCTCGATTCCACCGGACAGCCCCGCTTCGCCGAGGCCCCGCCCCTGGCCGGTTAGCCGACCAGGCGAGGGGACGGGAAGGGGGGTGACGCCTCCGGCGGCCAAAGGACGGCGTCCTGTGGAATCCTACAACTGTTCGCACGCGTAGCGCCCGACGAGGGGTCGGGTGGGCGCTGCTGCTGACGTTTGCGCAAGGAGAAGGCATGTTCGCATCCCTCGCCGAGGTCCTGGCCGTCATCCGGCCGGTGGACCCGGCCCTGTACGCCGTGGCCCAGGACCATCTCGACAACCTGACCAAGCCCAAGGGCAGCCTGGGGCGGCTGGAGGAACTGGCCCGGCGGCTTTTCGCCATGGCCGAAGGCCGGACGCCGCGCGTCGATCCGGCCCGCATTTACGTCTGCGCCGGCGACCACGGCGTGGCGGCCGAGGGCGTGAGCCTTTTCCCCCAGGAAGTCACCCGCCAGATGGTGCTCAATTTCCTGGCCGGCGGCGCCGGGATCAATGTCCTGGCCCGTTCGTCCGGGGTGGAGTTGCGGGTGGTCGATGCCGGCTGTCTGGGCGAACCCTTTGCCCCCCATCCGTTGTTCGCCGGGACGCGCGTGGCTTCGGGCACGGCCAATCTGGCCGTGGCGCCGGCCATGAGCCGGGAGGTCTGCGAACAGGCCCTGCTCCTTGGCGTTTCCCTGGCCGGCCAGGCGGCCGGGGAGGGCATACGGTGCCTGGGTACGGGCGACATGGGCATTGCCAACACCACGCCGTCCACGGCCCTTTTTTGCGCCTATCTGGGGCTCGATCCGCAGCGCGTGACCGGTCCGGGCACGGGGCTCTCGCGCGAGGGTGTCACGCGCAAGGCGGGCGTGGTCGCCAAGGCCTTGCGTACCCATGCCTCCGTGGTCGCCTCCGGCGACGCCGTGGACATCCTGGCCGTCCTGGGCGGGCTCGAAATCGCCTGCCTGGCCGGACTGGTCCTGGGCGCGGCTGTGAACCGGCTGCCCATTGCCGTGGACGGGTTCATCTCCACGGCCGCCTACGTGGCGGCCCGGGCCATCTGCCCGGCCGTGGCCGACTATGCGGTCCTGAGCCACGCCTCGGCCGAACCTGGCTATCAGGCGATCATGCACGCCCTGGACGCGCGTCCCATGCTCGATCTGGATTTCCGCCTGGGGGAAGGCACGGGCGCTGCCCTGGCCATCGTGCTGCTGCGGTCCTCGGCCGCGATTTATAATGAGATGGCGACCTTCGCCGCGGCCGGCGTGACCGGCACCCCAGCGGTGTAGCTGCGGGGAGGGGAAGACTGAAGAGGCCTCCGGCGGCTGGGGCGCTGCCCCAGACCCT
>JAWRKJ010000066.1:0-27992 GCA_040307025.1 Desulfovibrionaceae bacterium
GCCTCTCCTGGCCGCCGGAGGCTCCAGAAGGATCATCGCATGCGTTACAACATCTGTGTGATGCCGGGTGACGGCATCGGGCCGGAGATCGTAGCCGAGGCCGTCAAGGTCATGGACGTGGTCGGCAAGAAGTACGGGTTGGAATTCGCCTTTACCGAGGCGGCCATCGGCGGCGCGGCCATCGACGCTACGGGCGGGCCCTTGCCCGCGGCCACGGTCGCCGCCTGCAAGGCGGCCGATGCCGTGCTGCTCGGTGCCGTGGGCGGTCCCAAGTGGGACGTCCTCGATCCGTCCATCCGCCCGGAAAAGGGGTTGCTCGGCATCCGCAAGGCGCTCGGGCTTTTCGCCAACCTGCGCCCGGCCAAGCTTTTCCCCGAACTGGCTGCGGCCTGCTGCCTGCGCCCGGACATCGTGGGTCAGGGGCTCGACGTCATGGTCGTGCGCGAGCTGACCGGCGGCGCCTATTTCGGTGAGCCGCGCGGTATCGAGGAGCGCGGTGGCGAGAAGGTCGGCTTCAACACCATGGTCTATGCCGAGCACGAGGTGCGCCGCATTGCCCAGGTCGGTTTCGAGACCGCCCGCAAGCGCCGGGGCAAGCTGTGCTCCGTGGACAAGGCCAACGTCCTGGATGTTTCGCGCCTGTGGCGGGCCGTGGTGCTCGAAGTGGCCAAGGACTACCCGGACGTGGAGCTGTCCCACCTGTACGTGGACAACGCGGCCATGCAGCTCGTGCGCGCCCCGTCCCAGTTCGACGTCATCGTGACCGAGAACCTGTTCGGCGACATCCTGTCCGACGAGGCTGCGGTCATCACCGGCTCCATCGGCATGCTGCCCTCGGCCTCCCTCGGCGCGGCCAATCCCGGCCTTTACGAGCCCATCCACGGCTCGGCCCCGGACATCGCCGGCCAGGACAAGGCCAATCCCCTCGCCACCATCCTGTCCGTGGCCATGATGCTCAAGCATTCCTTTAACGAAGCGGCGGCGGCCGATGCCATCGAGGCGGCCTGCTCCAAGGTGCTGGCCGAGGGCTACCGCACGGGCGACATCATGGAACCGGGCAAGACGGCCGTCGGCTGCAAGGCCATGGGCGATCTGGTCGTGGCCCGGTTGGGGTAGCAGGGGAGAAGAGAGAAGAATGCCTCCGGCGGCCGGGAAAGGGGCACCCCCTTCCCGGACCCATCCCGAGAGGGGCGGGTGAGACTTTGCGGGGGAGCCGGGGACCCGGTGCCGGCAGGGCTGGTATCGGGGACTGGTTCTCCCGCCTTTTTTTGCGTAAGGAAGCGGCGCAGGCGGGGCGTCACGGTCCGCTTGCATGAAAACCGCGTCTTCCGAACGGGATTCCAAAGGGCGGGGCCCTTTGGCCGCCGGAGGCGTTTTTTCCACTACACTCCTAAACACGACCCCATCATGGCCAAAGTCAGTCTGCAAAATCTTTCCAAGTCCTACGGCGGGCGCGATCTGTTCAAGGACTTCTCCCTGGAGATTCCGGGCGGCACGCGTCTGGCCGTGGTCGGCGTCAACGGCGCCGGCAAGTCCACGCTGCTCAAGCTCATCGCCGGGGTGTCCGAGCCCGACGGCGGCAAGGTGACGCTCTCGACCGGGGCCCGTCTCGGCTACGTGGCCCAGGAAATGGAGGCCGAGGACCTCGGCATGACCCTGCTCGCCTGGGTCATGGCCGCCTTGCCGTCCTGGAAGGAGTTCTGGGCCCGCTACGATGCGGCCGTGAACGCCGGCGACGAGACCGCCATGGCCGCCCTGGCCCAGGAGCAGGCGAGTCTGGAGCATGCCCTGGGCTACAATCCCGAGCACCGGGCCAAGACCATCCTGACCGGTCTTGGCTTCGAGGAGCCCCAGCAGCAGGGCAAATTGTCCGCGCTGTCCGGCGGCTGGCGCGAACGGGCCAAGCTCGCCCGGGTGCTCACGGCCGGAGCCGACGTGCTGCTTCTCGACGAGCCCACCAACCACCTGGATCTCGATGCCGTGGCCTGGCTCGAATCCTTTTTGTGCTCGTTTGCCGGGGTTCTGGTTTTCGTGGCCCACGACCGGGTTTTTCTCGACCGGGTGGCCACCCACACCCTTTTTGTCGGCGATGCCAAGCCGGTCTGGCGGCCCGGTTCCTTCAGCCAGTTTTTGGCCTGGCGCGAGGAGATGGAAAAGCAGTGGGAGCGGCAGGCCGCGGCCATCGACAACAAGATCAAGCAGCACAGCGCGTTCGTGGACCGGTTCCGCTACAAGGCCACCAAGGCAAGGCAGGCCCAGAGCAAGCTCAAAAACGTGGACAAGCTCGAAAAGGAGCTGTCGGCGCTCAAAAGCGAGCGGCCCGACGTGCGGACGAAAACGCTCAATTTCACCCTGCCCGAGCCCGAGCGTTCGGACAAGACCGTGCTTGCCGCCGCCGACCTGTCCTATGCCTACCCGGGCCGGGAGCCCATGTGGCCGCCGCTCACCTTTCAGCTGTTTCGCGGCCAGAAGGTGGCGCTTGTCGGGCACAACGGCGCCGGCAAGACCACGCTGCTCAAGCTCGTCACCGGCGTGTTCAAGCCGACCGCCGGCCGGGTGGTCCTCGGCACCGGGGTCAAGATCGGCTATTTCAGCCAGCACCAGACCGAGATCTTAAACAGCGACGCCCTGGTCATGTCCGAGATGAAGCGCATGGCCGGGCCCAAGGCCACGCATCTGGAAGTCTGCTCCATCCTGGGGCTGTTTCTGCTCGGTGAGGACTACTGGGAACGGCGGGTGAGCGAGCTTTCCGGCGGCGAGAAATCGCGCTTGGTCCTGGCCGGGCTCTTTTCGGCCCGGGCCAATTTCCTGGTCCTCGACGAACCCACCAACCACCTGGACCTCGAAAGCCGCGAAGCCCTGGTGCGGGCCCTCTCCGACTATTCCGGTACCATCCTCATGGTCGCCCACGACCGCTATCTGCTGCGCGAGGTGGCGGGCGAGGTCTGGGCCGTGACCCACGAGGGCGTGACCGTCTACGACGAGGGCTTCGGCGCCTACGAGGCGTCCCTGGCCGCGCAAAACGCCTGCCCGGCGGCCGAGGACGAGCCGGTTGCGGCCAAGGTCTCCCGCCAGGAGGACAAGGAGCGCAAGCGGCGTATCGCCGAGCAGCGAAACGCCCTCTACCGGGACATCAAGCCCAAGCGCGCGGTCTATGACAAGTTGGAGGCCGAGCTCGAAAAGCTGCTCACGCGCCAGTCCGAGGTGGAAACCACCATGGCCGATCCCGAGACCTATGCCCAGAAGGAGCTTTTCGCGACCCTGAGCAAGGAATACGGCACGCTCTCCCACCAGGCCGAGGACGTGCTCGCCCGCATGGCCGTGCTGGAGGAGGAGATCGCCGCCTTGGAAGCGCGTCGGACCGCCTTGCAGGAGGAGGCGTGAACGCGGCGCGACCGGCCGTGGCCGTGGTCGCGGCCGTGATCTGGCGCGGCGGCCGCTATCTGGGGGTGCGTCGGCCGGCCGGCAAGCCCATGCCCGGGGCCTACGAATTTCCCGGCGGCAAGATCGAGCCGGGCGAGACGCCCGAGGCGGCGCTTGCGCGCGAACTCGGCGAGGAGTTGGGCATTCTCCCGACGACGTTTGCCTTTTTTCGGGAAAAAGCGCATGCCTACGACCACCTTTCGGTCCGACTGTATTTTTTCCACGTCCATGCCTATGCCGGCGAACCACAAGCCCTGGAAGGCCAGGACATGGAGTGGCTTACACCGCAGCAGGCCCTGACGCGGCCTTTTTTGGAAGCGGATCGGGATATTGTGGCGGCTTTGGCGGCCATGGCCGACGCGGGCGCCGGCTGATCCGGAACCAAACGAAAGGAGCAAGTGTGCGTATCGGGGAACTTATCCAAGCCAAACGGCCGTTCGTGTCCCTGGAGTTTTTTCCGCCCAAGGAACAGACTGCTTGGCCGAGCTTTTTCGAGGTGGTGGAGCGGCTGTTGCCTGTTTCGCCGCTTTTCGTGTCCGTGACCTACGGTGCCGGCGGCAGCACCCATGCCCATACCCTGGAGATCGTGTCGCGTCTCAAGACGGCCTACGGGCTTGAGCCCATGGCCCATCTGACTTGCGTGGGCGCGAGTCGGGAGAAGATTCGCGGCTTTTGCGACGCCCTGGGCGAGGCCGGCGTGGACAACGTCCTGGCCCTGCGCGGTGATCCGCCCCGGGGGCAGGAACAGTTCGTGCCCGATTCCGACGACTTCCAGCATGCTTCCGATCTCGTGACATTCATTCGGGAAGCCTATCCCAAGCTCGGCATCGGCGTGGCCGGCTATCCCGAAGTGCATCCCGAGGCGGTGTCGCCCGAGGTGGACCTGGACTGTCTCGTGCGGAAAGTGTCCCTGGGCGGCGATTTCGTCGTCACCCAGCTGTTTTTCGACAACGACGTCTATTTCCGTTTCGTGGAGCGAGCCCGGTCCAAGGGCGTTACCGTGCCCATGGTGCCGGGCGTGCTGCCGGTGTTGAGCCTGGCCAGCGTCAAACGGCTGGTGTCCCTGTGCGGGGCCACCTTGCCGGCGGCGTTCATGGCCGATCTGGAACGGGCCGATGCCTCTGGCGGCGCGGCGGCCGTGGCCGCGGTCGGCATCGCCCATGCGCGGCAGCAGGCCCGTGACCTCATTGCGCGCGGCGCGCCCGGCGTCCATCTTTATACCCTCAACAAATCCGAGGCGGTACTTTCCATCGTTTCCGGGCTTGACCTCTAGCGGCGAAGAGGGGAGGGGAGAGGCCTCCGGCGGCCAACGGGCCACTGTCCCATGGAGCCCCGGAACGATTTTTCGCAAAAGGTTTTCGGGTTGTCCGCATGAGCAGCCTGCAAGTCTGCGCAGTGCGCAACCCGGTCCTATTTTCAGGGGCCCGGGGGGATGATCCCCCCCGGCGGAGAGGTCCAGGAGAGGACGAGTAGCCTCTCCTGGCCGCCGGAGGCATAACTTCCTATTGCTTGATGGAGGATCGTATGGGCAGGGGCGAGTTGGTTGTGGCCGTGGCCGGGGCCACGGGAGCCGTGGGTCGGGAGATGCTCAAGACACTCGAACAGCGTGCGTTTCCGGCGGGGACCGTCAAGGCCTTGGCGTCGTCGCGCTCGGCCGGCACCACCGTGCCGTTTGCCGGCACGGAACTCACTGTCGAGGAAATGACCGAGAAATCTTTCGAAGGCGTGGATATCGCGCTTTTTTCCGCCGGCGGCTCCACCTCGAAAAAATTCGCGCCTTTTGCCGTCAAATCCGGCTGCGTGGTCATCGACAATTCGAGTGCCTGGCGCATGGATCCCGAGGTGCCGTTGGTGGTGCCGGAGGTCAATCCCGAGGATGTGGACTGGCACAAGGGCATCATCGCCAATCCCAACTGCTCGACCATCCAGATGGTGGTGGCGCTCAAGCCCTTGCACGACGCCGCGAAAATAAAGCGCGTGATCGTGTCCACCTACCAGGCCGTGTCCGGCACCGGGCAGAAGGCCATCACCGAACTCGAAACCCAAGTGCGCCAGATGTTCAATATGATGGACCCGGAAGCCAAGGTCTATCCGTACCGGATCGCCTTCAACTGTCTGCCCCAGATCGACGTCTTCGCCGAGGGTGACTACACTTTCGAGGAAATCAAGATGATCAAGGAGACCAATAAGATCATGGGCGACGATTCGATTCGGGTCACGGCCACCACCGTGCGGGTGCCGGTGTTTTACGGCCACAGCGAATCGGTCAACATCGAGACGGAGAAAAAGCTCACGGCCAAGGATGCCCGGGCCATCCTGTCCCAGGCCCCGGGCGTGGCCGTCTACGACAATCCGTCGGAGAAGATGTACCCCATGCCGATCATGGCCGCCGGTGAGGATGAGGTGTTCGTCGGCCGCATCCGCGAGGACAACACCATCGACAACGGGCTCCATCTGTGGATCGTGTCCGACAACATCCGCAAGGGCGCGGCCTTGAATGCCGTGCAGATCGCCGAGCTGCTCATGGCGCGCGACAAGGTGCGCGTTCCGGCCTAGCCAGTCCCTACCGCCGACCCGTCTCGGCGTGCTGACGGGGGGAAACATCGCCACGGCGGTGTTTCCCCCCGTGTCGCAAGGAGTTCCCCCATGCCCGAGATCGTGGACACCGAGGTCTATCTCGCTCGGTTGCTCGCGGCGCCGCGTCCCGGCACGGACGCGGTCCTGGCCTTTTACGACCACCGCGTCGGCGTCATCGGCACCGACCCGCGCCTGCTGCTCATTCCCCTGGACGACCATCTCGTGCACCGGGGGGACGGCGTGTTCGAGACGTTGAAGTTCGTCGACCGCAAGCTCTACCAGGTCAAACCGCATTTCGACCGCATGGCGCGCTCGGCCGGAGCCATCTTCCTTGCGCCGCCGTGCGCCTGGGAAGAGGTCGTCCGGCTGACCGTGGACGTCTGCCGGGCCGCGGGCACGGCCGACGGCCTGGTCAAGATCATCATCGGGCGCGGTCCGGGCGGCTTCACGGTCGATCCGGCCGAATGCCCGACCCCGAGTCTGCATATCGTGGCCTTCAAGCTCCACACCCGGCCGCCCGAAGCCTTTGCGCGGGGCGTCACCGCGTTTCATACCTCCATTCCGGCCAAGCAGTCCTATCTGGCCCGGGTCAAATCCCTGGATTACCTGCCCAATGCCCTCATGAAGCGCGAGGCGACCGCGCGCGGCGAGGACTATCCCGTCTGCTTCGACGAGGAAGGGTTCATGGCCGAGGGCGCCACGGAAAACATCTGCCTGGTGGACGCGGCCGGCCGGCTCGTGATCCCGGAGCTGTCCCACATCCTGTCCGGCACCACCATGCTGCGGGCCGTGGAACTGTTGCGCGGCGAAATCGAGACCGTCTTTACCAAGGTCCGCGAGGCCGACATCGCCGCGGCCCGGGAAATGCTCATCCTCGGCACCACCAACGATTGCCTGAGCATCGTGCGCTACAACGGCGCTCCCGTGGGCGACGGAACCCCCGGTCCGGTCTCGAAACGCATCAAGGCGCTTCTCACCGCCGACATCGCCGCCACCGGAGTCCCGCTGTAGGGAAAGGGGGAGTGGCGAGCGGGTAAGGGGAGAGCGGGGGGGAGAAGCCTCCGGCGGCCAAGGGGCGTTGCCCTTTGGAAACCCGTTCGGCGGGTGGTTGCCGCGCGCCGTGCATGGTATTGGCAAGCAGGCGTCACGCGATCGGCGTTTTGTTTGCCGGATCGTGGGCTATACGCGGCGCCATGAACACGGTGACAATGTTGCGCCGGCGGGCGCAGGATGCCTTTTTCGGGCTCGTGCACGGCCATCGGCTGGTCTACAACACCTGCTGGGAAGATCCGCGCCTGGACCGCAGCCTGCTTGGGCTGGGACCGGGAGCGCGGGTGGCGGTCATCACCTCAGCCGGGGACAATGCCCTGGATTACCTGCTGGACGACCCGGCCCGGGTGGACTGCGTGGATGTCAATTTCCGCCAGAACGCGCTGCTTGAACTCAAGCGGGCCCTGTTTCTCCACGGCACCTTCGAGGAACTGTACGCCTTTTTCGGTGACGGCGGCGGCGCGGCCTGCGCGGGCATTTATGCCCGGCTGCGGCGACACCTGCCGGAGTACGCCGTCGGCTTCTGGGACCGCAACATCGGCTATTTCAGGGCGGGCAGGGGCTCGCGATCTTTTTACTACCATGGCGCGTCAGGGGTGGTGGCCTTTGTGTTCTCCAGGCTGCAAAGCGTCCTGAAACCGGCCCTGCGCCGGGAGATTCCACGTCTGTTGGCGGCCGGCAGCCCCGAGGAACAGCGCCGGATCTTCGACACCATCGAGCCGGTGTTCTGGGACCGCCTGAGCCGTTGGCTGGTGGCGCGGCCGGCCACCATGGCCCTGCTCGGGGTGCCGCGTCCCCAGATCGCCTTGATTCGCGGCACCCATCCCGGCGGCCTCGAAGGCTATGTGCGCGACAAGGTGCGCCGGGTGTTCACGGAGCTGGCCGTTTCCGAGAACTATTTCTGGCGCGTGTATCTGACCGGCCGCTACACGCGAACCTGCTGCCCCGAGTATCTGAAGCAGGCGCATTTCCCGGTCATTCGCGAGCGATTGGGCAGGCTTTCGACTCATACCGCGACGTTGAGCGCCTTTTTGCGCGACAACCCCGGGCCGTATACCCATTTCGTCCTGCTCGACCATCAGGATTGGCTCGCCCACAACGCCCCGGACGCCCTGGCCGAGGAATGGGAACTGCTCCTCGCCACAGCCGCCCCGGGCGCGCGCATTCTCATGCGCTCGGCCGGGCTCGACGTCTCGTTCGTCCCGGACCGGGCCCGGTTCCGGCTGCGTTTTTTTCCGGACCTGACCGAGCCCCTCCACGCCCGGGACCGGGTCGGCACCTACGGCAGCCAGCACCTGGCCGAGGTGGTCTGATGCGGCGGCTGGGTGCTTCCCTGGAAGCCTATTACGCCTGGCACGCCCGCATCTACGACGCGACCCGCTGGAGTTTCCTGTTCGGCCGCGAGCGCCTGGTGCGCCTGGCCGCCGAGGCCCTGGCCGACCGGAAACGGCCGCGCATCGTCGAGGTCGGCTGCGGTACGGGGCGCAATCTCAAGGCTCTGGCCAGGGCTTTCCCTGCCGCCGACATCGAGGGTCTTGACCTGTGCGAATCCATGCTGTGTCGGGCTCGCCGGGCCGTGGGGGGGCAGGCCGCGCGGGTTCGGTTGCGCCGGGCCGCCTACGACCTGGGCAGCCTGCCCGGGGCCTCGGTCGACTGCCTCGTCTTTTCCTACGCCCTGTCCATGTTCAATCCCGGCTTCGAAGCCGCCCTGGACGCAGCCCGTTTTCACCTGCGTCCGGGCGGGCTCGTGGCTGTGGTCGACTTCCACGCGTCGCGACATCCCTGGTTTCGTGCCTGGATGGGGGCGAACCACGTGCGCATGGACGCCCAGCTCGCTCCGGCCCTGGCCGCGCGTTTCAGCCTTGAGCACACCTGCGTCCGCCCGGCCTACGGCGGTCTGTGGCGCTACGGTTGTTGGCTCTGCCGCACCGCTGACAGGCAACCTTGACCGGGGCGCCGCTCCACCCCTGCCAGACGTTCCCCTGCCTTTGCCGCATTCCGCGAGCCGTGGGTCTTGTCCGGGCTCTTCTGATTTTGTCCTGACGCGGCCGTACGGCTGAGGTGTCGGCCCCAGGATACGTTCCGGGGCAGCCTCGACAATTTTTCCCGCAACCGTATTTTGCGCTTGCCGATTTTGCTGTGGTGGGCCATCGTGGCAAAGTAGAAATCCCATCGGTGTACGGCCGTTGAAGGGCCTTGTCGGCGTGGGTGTGCGGGGGGCTTGCCCGAGGTCTTTTGGGGGACGACTTGGGCCGGGGTGGGCGCGGACAGAAACGTGGGTGATTTCAGGCCCTGCGCCACAAAGGGAAAGATTGTCAGTTTACGTGCTACGAAAAATAATTTAATAGCATGATAAAGATACACGCCGTGGCACCAAATCGTGACAAAGCACGGGAAGTGTGTACGCGGAAAAAGTGCAAAGAGGGATTTGACATTAGTGGAATTCCAAAATAAAAGCTTTCGGGTGGCGGACAGGGGGGAGTGTTTGTGAAAGAAACCCCTCGTGAAAATTTGGACAATAACACTGCGTAAAAATCAGTGTTTGAATTTGGCCCTCCAGGCTGCGATGATGTAACTTGCTGTTTATCGATCCAATAGACTGCAATATTTGCAGTTTGGTGATCGTGTAAGACTGCTGTGCTCCGGTCGGATAGCAGTTGCGCCTGGGAGGGACGGCTCTTTCTCGCACGAAAAGTAAAGTAAGACTTGGATGTTACCGCGCCACTCCTGACGCGGTCGTTTGTTTTGCCGCCCGGTATATCCGGGTGGTCAGTCCAGACCCTTGAAGAACGCAGCGGGGCCCCTATGAACGAAATGTATCTTGGCCAGTTCGCCTTCGCCTTCTACACACTTATCATCCTGGCCGGTGGCGTCTTGGCCGTCACCACCCCGAGCCTTGTGCGGGCCATGGTCGGGCTGGTGACGACCCTGTTCGGTGTGGCCGGGCTCTATTTGTTGTTGCTGGCCGAATTCGTGGCCCTCATGCAGATCCTCATCTATGTGGGCGCCGTCACCGTACTCATCTTTTTCGCCATCATGCTGACGCGGGCGTCGGCGGATGGCGGCGAGGCCGAAGGGCCGGGGTTGCGCGGCAGCCTGCGCGCCATTCCGGCTTTTCTCATTCCGGCCGGCACCCTGGTGCCGTTTCTGGCCTTGTGTGGCGTGACGGGGTTCGACCGGCCCAAGGATGTGTCGCCGGCCGCCCTGGGCGCTGGACTGTTGGGACCCTACACCCTGGCCTTCGAGCTCATCTCCGTGGTGCTGCTGGCGGCCATGGCCGGCGCGGTGCTGCTGGCCTTTGAAAAGCGAGGCGCCAAATGAATCCGCTCATCTGTTACCAGGTCGTGGCCGTGCTGCTGCTCGGACTGGGGCTCTATGCCCTGGTCGCCCGGCGCACGCTGATCGGCATGCTCATCGGCGTGGAGCTGATGCTTAACGGTGCCGGTCTGTCCATCGTGGCCGCCGCCCAGCTGACGCCGACCGATGCCGTGCTCGGCCAGCTCGGGGCCTTGCTGGTCATGGGGTTGGCCGCGGCCGAGGCCACGCTGGTCCTGGCCATCGTGCTCGTCATCTCCAAACGCTTCGGGGACGCCGCCGCCGACACTCCCCGGGAACTCAAGGGGTAGTCCATGGCAGCCGCCGCACCGACCATTGAAAGCGCCCGGGTGCTTCTCCCGCTGGTCATCACGTTTCTGGCGCCCTTTGTCTTATGGGTGTTTCGCAAGGACCCCAACCGCCGCGAGGCCGTGTCCTTCGTGGCCGCCGCCTTGGCGTTTCTGTCCGTGCTGTGTCTGATTCCGGCCGTGCTGTCCGGCTCGGTCTGGACCTGCCACATGGTGACGTTTTTCCCGGGCGTATCCATCCGCTTCGCCGTGGACGGGCTGTCGTGCATCTTCGCCCTGGTGGCCACCTTCCTCTGGTTCTTCGCCACCAGCTATAATATCGGTTACATGCGCTCGCTTAACGAGCACGCCCAGACCCGGTATTACTTCTGCTTCGCCGTGGCCATCTTCGGCGCCGTGGGCGTGGCCTTTTCCGGCACCGTGGTCACCCTCTACCTCTTTTATGAAGTGATCACCGTCTTCACCTATCCCCTGGTCGCCCACCACCAGGATGAAGAAGGTTACCGGGGCGCGCGCAAGTACTTGGTGTACTTGATGGGGACCTCCAAGCTCTTTTTGCTTCCGGCCATGATCCTGACCTACGTCCAGTGCGGCACCCTGGATTTCAACCTGGCCGACATCTCCAAGGGCATGTTCCCGCCGGACGCCGATCCGACCCTGGTGTCCATCACCTACTTTTTGTTCCTGTTCGGTCTGGCCAAGGCCGCCATCATGCCCCTGCACAACTGGTTGCCCTCGGCCATGGTCGCGCCCACCCCGGTCTCGGCCTTGCTGCACGCCGTGGCCGTGGTCAAGGCCGGCGTGTTCTCCGTGTCCCGGGTCATGCTGTCGGTGTTTGGCGTGGACCTGCTGTCCCACCTGGGCCTGGGCGTCATCACCGCCTATCTGGCCGCCTTCACCATCGTGGTGGCCTCCATCATCGCGCTGACCAAGGACGACCTCAAGGCGCGGCTGGCCTACTCCACGGTCAGCCAGCTGTCCTACATCATCATCGGCGTGGGCATGCTCACGCCCATGGCCGTGACGGGCGGCCTGCTCCACATCGCCCACCACGCCTTTGCCAAGATCACCTTGTTCTTCGCGGCCGGCGCCATTTTCGTGGCCACGGGCCTGCGCAGCATCAAGCTCATGGACGGCATCGGGCGCAAGCTCCCCTGGACCTTCGGCGCCTTTGCCGTGGCCTCCCTGTCCATGATCGGCATGCCGCCGGTCTGCGGCTTTGTCACCAAATGGTATCTGGCCAACGGCGCCATCGCCATCCACAACAACATCCTGCTTTTGGCGTTGCTCGCGTCCACGCTGCTCAACGCCGGATACTTCGTTCCCGTGCTCTACCGGGCCTTTTTCCGGCCGCCCGTGGCCGAGCTGGATCATTCTCTGTTCAAGGAGGCCCCCATGGTCATGGTGGTCCCCCTGTGCCTGACGGCGCTGATATCCGTGACCCTGGGGCTTTTCCCCGAAATCTTCACGAGCTTCGTGAACGCCTTTGGCCGATTCTAGGAGAACGCCATGCGGGAACCGACATTTTTGGGCAACTGGCTGGAGGCGGCCAGAAAAAAGGCCAACGCCTTCAAGATCGCGCTCTACTGCGTGCTGGCCGCCATGGTGGTGCTCAACTTCTTCATCCTGCCGCACCATCCGCATTTCGGCATGGAAGCCTGGCCGACCTTCTGGGCTTTTTTCGCCCTGATCGGCACGGTGGTCATGGTCGTGGTGCTCAAACGCATCGTCTACCCCATCCTGGCCCGTCCGGAGGAGGATACCAATGACCGGTCTTGAGCACGCGGGCATCCATTTCCTGCATCCCGCCATCGGATTTCTGGCCCTGGCCCTGGTCATGGCCTTCCTCAAAAACAGCCAGTACCAGACCTGGCGCTGGCTGCTGCTGGCCCCGCCCGTGGTGGCCATCGCGTCGGTCGTCTCGCTCACCATGGGACCGTCCGGGGAGCAGCACCTGGCCTCTTTGAACTATCTCGGCCAAGCCATGGAACTGGGCCGGGTGGACGCCTTGTCCCTGGTGTTCGCCCACGTCTTCGCCATCCAGTCGCTGATCGGCTTCATCTACGCCCTGCACGAGCCGAACCGGGGGCAGCACATGGCCGCCTGCCTCTACGTGGCCGGCGCGTTCGGCTGCGTGTTCTCCGGCGACTACCTGTCCCTGTTCATCTTCTGGGAACTCATGAGCATCGGCTCGGTGTTCCTGGTCTGGCTGCGCAAGACGCCGACATCCACGGCGGCCGGCTTCCGGTATTTCCTGTTCCACGTGTTCGGCGGCCTGTTTTTGCTGGCCGGCCTGCTCCTGCGGCACGCGGAGATCGGCACCTTCGCCTTCACGGCCGTGGCGCCGGATGCGGCCCGCTACTTCGACTACATCATTTTGATCGGCTTTTTGGTCAACGCCGCCTTCGTGCCCCTGCACGCCTGGCTGCCTGACGCCTATCCCGAGGCCACGGTCACAGGCGCCGTGTTCATGAGCGCCTTTACCACCAAGACCGCCGTGTACGTCCTGGCCCGGGCCTACGCCGGCTTCGAGCTGCTGGCCATCGGCGGCTGCGTCATGTGTCTCTACGGCGTTTTTTACGCGACCATCGAGAACAATGCCCGGCGCATCCTGTCCTACCACATCGTGTCCCAGGTCGGGTACATGGTCTGCGGCATCGGCATCGGCACGGCCATGACCGTGGACGGGGCCTGCGCCCACGCCTATGCCCACATTCTCTATAAGGGCCTGTTGTTCATGGGTGCCGGCTGCCTGCTGTACTCGGCCGGCACGGCCAAGCTGACCGAACTCGGCGGCCTGGCCTCGCGGTTGCCGCTGGTCATGATCGGCTACATGGTCGGGGCCGTGTCCATCTCGGGCATGCCCCTGTTTAACGGCTTCGTGACCAAGACCATGACCATCGCCGGCGCGGCCGAGGCCCATCACACCTGGCTCGCCCTCGGCATGGAGCTGGCCGCCGTGGGCACCTTCCTTTCCGTCGGCATCAAGCTTCCGTACTTCGCCTTCTGGGCCAAGCCGAAAAACGACATGCCGCTGAAGCCCATTCCCTGGAACATGTACGTGGGCATGGGCATCTCTTCGTTCCTGTGCCTTTTTATCGGCCTGTTCCCCGAGACCCTCTATAAGCTGCTGCCGTTCCCCACGGAGTATACACCCTATACCTCCTGGCACGTGCTCCAGTCCTCGCTGCTGCTCGGGTTCACGGGTCTTGGCTTCTACGTCATGCGCAAGATCATTCCGCCGCATCCGAGCCGCAATCTGGACTTCGACTTCCTGTATCGGGCCATCGGGCGCGGTTTCGTGAAGCTGGTCAGTTTCCCGGCCGCGGCCGTGGATAATGTCTGGACCGAGGTCTACGCCCGCGTCGGCCTCAAGGGGTTGCTGGCGGCCGGACGCGGCACCAGCGTGTTTGATGGCAAGGTCATCGACGGGATTCTGGACGGATCGGCGCGCGCCGTACGGGAGAGCGGGGGCGCGTCCGTGGCCCGCGCCCAGACCGGACGGATCCAGGATTACCTGGCCGCGGCCGTGGTGCTTGGATTCGTGGTCTTCGTGGCCGTGTGGGTTGTCGGCTAAGCGCTCGCACGACCGGGCGAGAAGGGAGCGATACATGATGACGCAGTTCGGGTTTCCGGTGGTGACGGCGCTGATCGTCGTGCCTTTGGCGGCGGCCGTGGCCCTCCTGTTTCTGCGCGGCGAGCGGGTCATGCGCCTGCTGACCCTGGTGACGGGCATCCTCGAATGCCTGCTCGCCTTGCCGCTGTTGGCCTATGATCCGGCAGGCGCCGCCTTCCAGTTCGTGGAAAAGGCGGCTTGGTTGCCGGCGCTTGGCATGACCTACCACATGGGTGTGGACGGCCTGAGCCTGTACATGATCCTTTTGACCGCGCTCATGCTGCCGCTGTGCGTGCTCGGGTCCTGGACGTACATCAGCAAGCGGGTGCGCGAGTTCCACTTCTGCCTGCTGCTGATGACCTCGGCCTGCATCGGCGTGTTCGCGGCCCTGGATTTCGTGCTCTTCTACGTCTTCTGGGAAGCCATGCTCGTCCCCATGTACCTGCTGATCGCGGTCTGGGGCGGTCCTCGCCGGCGCTACGCCTCCATCAAGTTCTTCCTCTACACGCTTGCCGGCTCGACCCTGCTTTTGGCCGCCATCGTCGCCTTCCGCCAGGTGGGCGGCACCTTCTCCATCCCCGAGCTCATGGAGAAGAGCTATTCCTTCAAGTTCCAGTTCCTGGCCTTTTTGGCCATGGCCCTGGCTTTTGCCATCAAGGTCCCCATGTTCCCGTTCCACACCTGGTTGCCGGCCGCCCACGTCGAGGCCCCGGCCGCGGGCAGCGTGCTGCTGGCCGCGATCCTGCTCAAAATGGGTACGTACGGGTTCCTGCGTTTTTGCCTGCCCCTGACTCCGGCGGCGGCGGTGACGGCCGCCCCGGTCATGATCGCCATCTCGGTCGCCTCCATCCTCTACGGCGGGGCCATCGCCCTGGGCCAGACCGACATAAAAAAACTGATCGCCTACTCGTCCGTGGGCCACATGGGCTTCGTGACCCTCGGCATCTTCCTTTTTAGCGTGTCCGGCATCTCCGGGGCCATCCTCCAGATGCTCAACCACGGTATCACCACCGGCGGCCTGTTCATGATGATCGGCCTGCTCTACGAGCGCAGCCACAGCCGCGAGATCGCGGACAACCAGGGGCTCGGCAAATACATGCCGGCGTTTATGTTTCTGCTGGGATTGTTCTCGTTTTCCTCCCTGGCCTTTCCCGGCACCAACAGCTTCGTGGGTGAGATCCTGGTCCTGATCGGGGCCTTCAAGGGCAATGTCTGGATCGGCTTCGCCGCCGTGCCCGGGGCCATGCTGGCCGCCGCCTACATGTTGCGCCTGCTCCAGCGCGTGACCTGGGGCGCGCCGAGCAGCTTCAAGCCCGGCTGGTGGGATCTGCGGACCCGGGAGTGGGTGACCTTGCTCCCCCTGGCCGTGCTCGTGCTCTACATCGGTCTGGCTCCGGCCCTGGCCATTAAGACCATCGAGCCCTCCATCGAACGCGTGCTTTCCGGCATGAAGCAGAAAAACCAGGCCATGGGGCTTCGGTCGGATATGCCCCTGGCCGAGCGCCTGAACCTGCCCGCCGCCGTGACCGTGGCCGACGGCACCGATTCCATCCGCGAGGAGCGTCCATGACCATCTCCATGCTACTGCCTGAACTGTGGCTGCTGGCGACCATCTGCGCCTTGTTTGCCGCCAGCGTGAGCGGCGGCAAACGCTCGGTCCTGTCCTGGCTGCCCTGGGCGGCCCTGGCCGGTGTCGTGATCGCCGCCCTGTCCCTGGGCGTGCGGGGCGAGACCCTTTACGGCGCCTACCGCCTGGACGGCCTGTCCCAGTTCTTCAAGCTGGTCATCGCCCTGGGCTTCGCCGTGGTGACGGCCATTGCGGCCAACAAGCGCGACTCCGAGGACTTGAGCCCGGATTACTGCATGTTGCTCGGGCTTTCGGCCTGGGGGTTGATGCTGCTTGCCTCCTGCGTCGAGCTCATTACCTTGTATCTGGCCCTGGAGCTTTCCTCCTACAGCCTCTACGCGCTGATTCCCCTGCGCGGGCAGGATCGGCGGGCGGCCGAGGCCGGCATCAAGTACATCCTGTTTGGCGCCGCCGTGACCGCCCTGGCCCTTTTCGGCCTGTCCTACGTCATGGCCGCCAAGCACACGACCTATCTGGCCGCCCTGGCCACCTCGTCCTGGAGTCTGGCCGAGGCGCCCCTGGCCGTGGTCGGCATGCTGCTGTTTCTGGCCGGGTTCTTTTACAAGCTCGCCCTGTTCCCGTTCCACTTCTGGTGCCCGGACGTCTACCAGGGCACGAAAAACGAGACGGCCGCCTACGTGGCCACCATTCCCAAGCTCGGCGCCGTGGTGGTGCTCGTGCGTCTGGCCGCGCTTTTCAGCCCGCACATGGAAGTGACCAACCTGCTGGCCGTGTTCGGAGCCATCTCCATGACCGGCGGCAACCTGGCCGCCCTGGTCCAGCGCGACGTCAAGCGTCTGCTCGGCTACTCGTCCGTGGCCCACGCCGGCTACATCATGCTTGGCCTGGCCGCCGGCTCGGCTGCGGGCCTGGCCGCGGCGAGCTTTTACAGCCTGGCCTACATCCTCATGAACCTGGCCTGCTTTTATGTGGTCTGCGCCGTGTCCAAGGACGGCGAGAATCCGACCCTGGACGATCTGGACGGCTTGTACCATCGGGCCCCGGCCCTGGCCATGATCCTGGCCGTGGCCGCCTTTGCTTTGGTGGGACTGCCGCCCACGGTCGGCTTCACGGGCAAGCTCTTCTTGCTCACGGCCGCCTGGGATCAGGGATACCACTGGCTGGTGGTGGTGGCCGTGCTCAACACCGCCATCTCCATCTACTACTATCTTGGCCTCGTGCGGCACGCCTATACGGGCGAGTCCACGGCCCCGGCCGTGCAGGTTTCCCGGGGTTCGCTGGTGTTCGGCGGCGTGCTTGCCGCCTTGGTGCTGCTCGTGGGCATGCTGCCCGCGTCGCTGTATGACCTGGCGGCCCAGGCCGCTACCCAGCTGCATCCGTAAAGGAGGATGGCGCATGGTTTTCACCTGGTTTCAAGCCGCGATCCTGCTCTTTTTCGTGGGCGGATTGCTGTTCGCCGGCGGGCCGCTCATTGCCGGTCTGCTCCTGGCCCCCAAGGCCCGGGGCGGCGCCATGGCCGAACCCTACGAATGCGGCGTGCCCACCCATGGCCAGGCCTGGGTCCGCTTCGGCATCAACTACTACTTCTACGCCTTGATCTTCTTGGCCTTTGAAGTGGACATCCTCTACCTGTTCCCGGTGGCGGCCCTGTACGGCACGCCCCAGGGCGCTGATGCCACCGTCAAGCTGTTGGTTTTCATTGCGGTGCTCGCCGCCGCCATCTTCTACTTCATGCGCAAGGGAGTGTTCACATGGCCCCGCAGAATCCAGGTTTCGCCCCGGCCGTAAGCACGGTGGACCCGGCCCTGGTGTCCACGCCGGCGGTCCAGAAGATCGTCGATGTGTGCCGGGCCATGTCCATCTGGCCCATGACGTTCGGCATCGCCTGCTGCGCCATCGAGATGATGGCCGTGGGCATGGCCCGGTTCGACATGGCCCGGTTCGGGTTCGAGGTTTTCCGGCCCTCGCCGCGCCAGTCCGACCTCATGATCGTGGCCGGCACGGTCAACCGCAAGATCGCCCCGGTGGTCAAGCGGCTCTATGAGCAGCTGCCGGCCCCGCGCTACGTCATGGCGCTTGGCAACTGCGCCATCTCGGGCGGTCCGTTCGCCATCGAGAACCAGTACAACGTGTTGACCGGCGTCGATACCATCATCCCGGTGGATATCTACATTCCCGGATGCCCGCCCCGGCCCGAGGCCCTGCTCGAAGGGCTGTTCGCCATCCAACAGAAGATGACCGGCCGTCGCTGGTGGCAGGTCGCCAAGGGAGACGAGCAATGATTCCGGCTTTTGTCGCCAATCTGGGCGCCGCCTGCGTGGTCCCCATGGACTATGCCGCCACCGGTGTCACGCTGTCGTTGACCCTGGAGCCGGCAAAGCTGGTCGCGGCCGTGACCGTGCTCGACCGGGAGGGCTACCTCCTGGAGGACGTCATGGCTTCGGATCTCCAGGATGGCTTCGAGATCGAATACCACTTCAGCCTGTTCGACGGCCCGACCCGCCTCGTGCTGCGCGTGACCGTGCCCCACGACGCGCCCCAGGTGCCGAGCATCGCCGCGGTCTTCCCGGGCGCGGACTGGCACGAACGCGAGTGCTTCGATTTTTACGGCATCGATTTCGTGGGCCATTCCAACCTGCATTATCTGCTGTTGCCCGAGGATTTCGAGGGCCATCCCCTGGTCAAGGAGGCCAAGGCACGCAAGTCCCTGGCCGACCTCATGCCCCTGGCCTATCTCGTGGACTGCGGGCTGGCTGAACCCGGGGAAACGGCCGCCGGCAAACCCGCCCCGGCCAAAAAGGACGCCCAAGGCTAAGGAGCCGCCATGCAAGCCTTTGATCCGAACGCCATGCGGGGAGACCAGTCGTCTGTCCGCTTCGAGCCCGGGCCCACCGAGGACAAGCTCATCCTCAGCATGGGGCCCCAGCATCCCTCCACCCACGGCGTCCTGCGCATCATGCTGGAACTCGACGGGGAGTACATCCTGCGCGCCGAGCCCATCCTCGGCTACATCCACCGCATGCACGAGTGGATGGCCGAGCAGAAGACCTACATGCAGTTCATGCCCAACATGGGCCGGGTGGACTACCTGCACGCCATGGCCTGGAACTGGGCCTATGCCGGCGCCGTGGAACGCCTGGCCGGCATCGAGGTCCCGGAGCGCGCCGAGCACATCCGGGTGGCGGTGACGGAGCTTAACCGCATAAGCTCCCATCTGCTCTGGTGGGGCGCCTATCTGCTTGACCTCGGGGCCTTTACCCCCATCATGTACGCCTTCGACGACCGGGAACGCATCCTCGACATCCTCCAGGACGTGACCGGTTCGCGCCTGACCTATTCCTACTTCACGTTTGGCGGCGTGTACGCCGACGTGCCCGAGACCTTCGCGGCCCGCTGCCTGGAGTTCACCAAGTACCTGCGCACGCGCCTCCCCATGTACAAGGATCTGGTCACGGACAACGTGATCCTGCGCGGGCGCTGCGAGGGCATCGGCGATCTGCCCGTGGATGTGGCCCGGCGCTACGGGGCCACGGGACCGGTGCTGCGGGGCTCGGGCATCGCCAGCGACACCCGCAAGGCCGAACCCTACGGCGGCTACGACCGTTACGAGTTCCGCATCCCGGTCTACACCGAGTGCGATGCCATGGCCCGCTACATGGTGCGCCTGGACGAGCTCGAAACGAGCTGCGACATCATCGACCAGGCCGTTTCGTCTCTGCCCGAGGGGCCGTTCCAGGCCAAGGTCGGCAAGACCCTCAAGCCCCCCAAGGGCGAGGCCTGTTTCGCCGTGGAAGGCGCCCGGGGCAAGATCCTGGTCACCGTCCGGTCCGACGGCGGACCCAAACCCTACCGGGTCAAGCTGCGCGCCCCGGGGTTTTCCAACATGAGCCTTTTTTGTGAACTGGCCCGGGGCACCTTGCTCGCCGACGCCGTGTCCATCCTGGGCAGCCTCGACCTCGTCATCCCGGAGATCGACCGATGAATGCCGACATCCTGAGCCTTTCCCATCCGTTGACCCGGCTGGTCCTGTGGCTGGTGCTCATTTTCGCCTTCATCGGCTTAAACGCCCTGATCCTCGTCTGGGTGGAGCGCAAGGTCGCCGGTTACGTGCAACTGCGGCCCGGCCCCCTGCACGTCGGCCCCTGCGGCCTGCTCCAGCCTCTGGTGGACGCGGTCAAACTCATGGCCAAACAGCTCGTGACCCCGGCCGCCGGCGACAAGGTTCTGTTTTGGGCCGCGCCGCTGCTGGCCTTCGCCCCGGTCACGGTCTGCTTTTTGCCCCTGCCCTTTGACGCCCGCTTCAACCCCCTGCCCATGAACCTCGGCCTGGTGCTCATCCTGTCGTTCTCGGGCCTCGGCGTGGTGTCGCTGTGTCTGGCCGGTTGGGGCTCCAACAACAAGTGGAGTCTCCTTGGCGCGGCCCGGGCCGTGTCCCAGGCCGTGGCCTATGAAGTCCCGTTGCTGCTGGCCGTCATGGCCGTGGCCATCACCGCCGGCTCCCTCGACCTCTACGCCATCACGGCCAAGCAGGGCGGCTGGCCCTGGCAGTGGTACGGCGTGAAAAACCCGCTGGCCTTTTTCATCTTCCTGGTGTGCGCCGTGGCCGAGACCAACCGCGCGCCCTTTGACCTGCCCGAGGCCGAATCCGAACTCACGGCCGGGTTCCATACCGAATATTCCGGTATGGGCTTCGGTCTGTTCTTCCTGGCCGAGTACGCCAACATGGTCATCGTGTCGGGCGTGGCCGCGGCCTTGTTCCTGGGCGGCTGGCAGGGACCGTTCCTGCCCGGCGTCTGGTGGTTTCTGGTCAAGATCTACTGCATCCTGTTCTTCATCATCTGGTTGCGTTGGACCTTCCCGCGCGTGCGGTTCGACCAGCTGCTCAACATCAGTTGGAAATGGCTGACTCCGCTGGCCCTGCTCGATTTCGCGCTGGCCGTGGTTGTGGCCGGTCTGGGAGGCTGACATGTCCGTTCCCGAGAAACTGCGTGAGGTCTTAACCGGCCTCAAGAGTCTGGCCATCGGCCTTGGCATCACGGGCAAGGCTTTTTGCGAGAAAAACGTCACCGTGATCTATCCCAAGGAAGAGGTCGACAACCTGGCTTCCTACCACGGCCATGTGGAGCTCGTGGGCAAGGAGGAAGCTCCGGACGTGCCGCGTTGCGTGGCCTGCGGCGCCTGCGCCAAGGCCTGCCCGTCGAGCTGCCTGCATATCCTGTGTCCGGTGCCGGCCAAGGAAGGGGACGAGGGGCCGGTCAAGATGGGTCCGGCACCCCAGAAGGGCAGCAAGACCCCTGGCCAGGTCATCCTCGATTATTCCCTGTGCAGCCTGTGCGGCCAGTGTGTGAAGACCTGCCCGGTGGATTCGCTGCGATTTTCCCATCACGCCTATTTCGTGGCCACCGATCGCAAGGCCTTTACCCTCGATCTGATGGAGCGGCTGCGGCGTCAAGCCCTGGAGAATTGCCTCTAGGTGCAGGACCCGTCCGCGTCCGACCGACACTGTCACGCCGGCCATCCCGGATGGGGCGTGCTCGTGAAAAAGCCCCCCGGCCTTGCGCCGGGGGGCTTTTGGGTTGGTGGCCGGGTTATGCACGGTCACGAATTCAAAAGTTTGTAGACTTGCGGCCGGGCCTTTTCATTTCATGCAAAATACGTATGGTGCCATGGATTCGCCATATGCCGCGTACATGATCCGGGCATGGGCGAGTCTTCCGGGCGCGGATGGGCCAGCGCCCCGGGAGCGCCAAAAGACCCGGACAGGAGGGATTCATGAGCGAAAAGGAATGCGCCTATTATCGAACCCTGTATGAAGTGGCCAAGGGGATCAATTCGAGCCTCGATCCGGTGGTGGTGCTCGGGGCTATCGTGGAACAGGTGGCCAAGGCCCTGAACGCCAAGGCCTGCTCCATCCGGCTGCTCGACCGCCAGGGCAAGATGCTCCTGGCCAGCACCTCTTATGGGCTCTCCAAAGGCTACCTGCGCAAGGGAACCGTGGAAGTGGCCAAGAGCGGTCTGGACCGGGAAGTGCTCGCCGGCAAGGTCGTCCAGATCAAGGACGCCGGCAACGATCCGCGTTTCCAATATCCCGAGGCGGCCCGGGAAGAGGGCATCGCCTCGGTGCTCGTGCTGCCGCTGACCGTCGAGGATCGCTCCATCGGCGTCCTGCGCGTCTATTCCGCCGCGGTGCGCGACTTCGACCAGGAGGAAGTGGATTTCGCCTCGGCCATCGCCAACTTGAGCGCCATCGCCATCGAGAACGCGCGCCTGCACCAGGCGCTCAAGACCGATTACGAACTCCTCACGGCCTACGAATATACCTTCCACGAGTAGCAGGAGCCACGCTATGCCCAAGCTTCGTATTGCCATCAACGGTTTCGGCCGTATCGGCCGCCAGGTACTCAAGGCCATGCTCGAACGCCATCCCGACAAGATGGAGGTCGTGGCCATAAACGACCTGTTCGACGTGACCACCAATGCCCATCTGCTCAGCTACGACACCAACTATGGCAAGCTGCCCGTGGCCGCCCAGGCCGAAGGCGACATCATGACCGTCGGCGATTGGCGCATCAAAAATTTCGCCGAACGCGATCCCCGGGGCCTGCCCTGGCAGGATCTGGCCGTGGACGTGGTCATCGAGTCCACCGGCATCTTCCGCACCGGTCCCAAGTGTCGGGCTCACCTCGACGCCGGCGCGAAAAAGGTCATCATCACCGCCCCGGCCAAGGAAGAGGACTTGACCATCGTGCTCGGCGTCAACCAGGACCAGTACGATCCGGCCAAGCATCACATCCTGTCCAACGCCTCCTGCACCACCAATTGCCTGGCCCCGGTGGCCAAGGTCGTCCACGAGGCCTTCGGCATCGTCAAGGGCGTCATGACCACGGTGCATTCCTATACCAACGACCAACGCATCCTGGATCTGCCGCACAAGGATCTGCGCCGGGCCCGGGCCGCGGCCTGCAACATGATTCCGACCTCGACCGGCGCGGCCCAGGCCGTGGCCCTGGTCATCCCGGAGCTCAAGGGCAAGTTCTCGGGCCTGTCCGTGCGCGTGCCGACTCCGACCGTCTCCCTGGTCGATTTCGTGGCCCAGCTCGAAAAGCCGACCACCACCGAGGAACTCCGGGCCAAGCTCAAGGAAGCCGCCACCGGCCCCCTGAACGGTATCCTGGGCTTCAGCGAAAAGCCGCTCGTGTCCTCGGACTTCAAGGCCGATCCCCATTCGAGCATTGTGGATGCCGAGTACAGCTTCGTCCAGGGCGGGGACATGGCCAAGATCCTGTCCTGGTACGACAACGAATGGGGTTATTCCTGCCGGGTGGCCGATCTGGCCGATTTCATGGCCCAAAAGGGGCTTTAGGCGAAGCGGAATCGATCCGTTTCCAATGCGGTTCGCATCGGTTTTGACTGACGCGGGCGTACCGTTTTGAACGCATGGCGGACGTGTCGCGGCAACGCGGCGCGTCCGTTTTTGGGGAGGGGAGGCTGCTCGTTTGGGGCGCGACGCCCCCGGCGGCCAAAGGGCTTCGCCCTTTGGAATCCCTGCATGATTTTCGTTGGTTGCAAAGTGGTTGCGCGGTAAGGCCAAGGTGCCTCGGCGTTGGGTAAAGGCATGCGGCGGAGGGGCGGGCAGTGCCCAGTCGCATTTGGTTGGGCGGACGGAAAACGGCTTGCCGTGAAATGGCTGAGCCTGCTAAGGTTGCGGTATGCTAGCCCAACTGGATCCCGCTGAGCCTGAGGACGCACCGGGCGCGGACGGTCTGGATGCCGCCATCGCCTTGTTGGAGGCGTTGCCGGATCGGACTGCCTTGCTGTGCACCGTGATCGGCTTGCTGCGGCGTTGGACCGGATGCGAGGCCGTGGGCGTGCGGTTGCGCCAGGGCGAGGACTATCCCTATTTCACCACGCTCGGTTTTCCCGAGCACTTTGTCATGGCGGAAAACCGCCTGTGCGCCGTGGACCGCACCGGCGAACCGGTGCGCGATCCAGCCGGCCGGGTGGTGCTTGAATGCGTGTGCGGGGCCGTGCTCGATGGGCGCTTGGACCCGTCCATGCCGTTTTGTACGGCCAAGGGCTCGTTTTTCACCGGCAGCACCACGGCCCTGCTGGCCGCAGTCCGGCCCGAGGGTCTGCGCGTCGGCCGCACCCGCAACCGTTGCCACGGCGCCGGCTACGAAACCGTGGTCCTGACGCCCTTGCGAACCGGCGGCACGACGTTTGGGCTCATGCAGCTTGGCGACCACCGGATCGACGCGGTTTCACGCCCGACCCTGGAACGCCTGGAACGCTTGGCCGACGGCGTGGCCATGGTCCTGGCCCATCAGGAGAGGGAGCAGGCGCTGCTGGCGGCCGAGGCCCGATATCGGGCTGTTTTCGCCACCAATGTGGCGGTCAAGCTCCTCATCGATCCGGACTCCGGTTACATCATGGACGCCAATCCGGCGGCCTGCTCTTTTTACGGTTACGCTCCGGAGGTCTTGAGTCGTCTGAGCATCTTCGACATCAACACCATGGAACCGGATCAGTTGCGCCGGGAAATGGAGCTTGCCCTGGGCGGCGAGCGTCGTACGTTTCGGTTTTCCCATCGTGTGGCCGATGGTTCGGTCCGGGATGTGGAGGTCTACACCGGGCCGGTGGCCTTTTCCGGGCGCACCCTGCTTTTTTCCATCATCCACGACGTGACCGACCGGGTGCACGCCGAACAGGCCCGGGATCGGGCGGAGCAGATCCTGCGTCACGACCTGCGCTCCCCCTTGACCGGCATCGCGGGGTTGGCCGGACATCTGACCGAAAAGGAAACGGACCCCGTGAGCAGGGATGCCCTGGTGGCCATCCGCGAGGCGGCGCAACGGTTGCTGGGCCTTGTCGGACGCAATCTTGATTTCTGCCGCATTGAGCAGGGCAACTATGTGCTGTCGCCCCGGCCGGTGCCTCTGGGCGAACTGTTGCAGGAGCTGGTCCGGGAATCCGCAGTGCTGGCCCGCACACGGCAGGTTGATCTGTCCCTGGGAGGCGTGGGCCGAAACAGCGGTGCGCCGGGTGGTCCGATCGTGGCCGGAGAGCCCGACTTGCTCGGCGCCTTGTTCGCCAACCTCATCACCAATGCCCTGGAGGCCGCGCCGCGTCAGTCCGCGGTTACCGTCTCCGTGACCGAAGCCGGGGCCGCGGCCTGTGTTACGGTCCACAACCTCGGCGTTATTCCGGAAGCCATTCGGCCGCAGTTTTTTAAAAAATACGCCACGTGCGGCAAGGATCGCGGCACGGGGCTCGGGGCTTATACCGCGCGCAAGATCGCTCGGCTGCACGGCGGCGACATCGATTGGAGCAGCGGCGAGAACTCCGGGACCCGCTTGACCGTGCGCCTGCCCCGGTATCAAGGTTGAGATTCAGTCCCCCAGGTCGCCCAAGGCCGTGATGAGGTCCGACACGTCGTCCACGGTGCCCATGTCCCGGCTGACCGCTGCCTGGGCCGCACCGGACCGGCCGGTCACGGCCAGCAGGACCAGATCGAGCCGTTCGATTTCCCGGGCGATGTCCGGGGCGTGCAGGTAGGGCAGCCGCAGGCCGGTCATGGCCAGGGTTTCGAAATTGCTGCCGGCCAGGGTCGTTTCCTGGACCTTGGCCCGGGAAAGCTGGCTGGCCAGTCGTTCCCGCAACCGGGGCAGGGCGGCCAGAGGCGGTGTCCCCGGGGCCAGATCGCCAAGAAAGCGCAGGGCGAAACGCACGGCGTCGGGACTCTCGGGCGCCTCGGGATCGAGCCGGTTGAGCAGGGCGGTCAAAAACGACTCCCGGGGCCGGCTCCAGTCCAGGTCGGCCTGGCGGCAGGCCACGGCCAGTTCCAGGGCGGTTTGCGAGGTGAAACGCTCGGTCAGGATGCGGCGCAAGGCGGCCGGCGCTGTTCGGTCGGGACGCAGCCGGGTAAGCAGGCAGGCCAGTTCCGGGGGCGTGACGGTCAAGGAAACAGGCGGCTGGTCCGGGAGCAGGACGCGGACTTGGCCGACCAAGGCGATCAGCGCGTGGGCCAAGCCGGGCACGTCGGTCGGGTCGCAATCGGCCGAGGTCAGGGCCGGTTCCAGGGCCAAGGCGGTTTCGCGTCCCGGGAAAAGAAGCAGCTCGCGCAGGGGGCCGGCTTCGTCGTCGTCGGGATCATCGAGTCGGGCGGCCAGTGCGGCCGGGGAAAGCGGTCCCAGGGTCGAAGCCAGGCACTGGGCCGTGGCCGTATCCTGGGGAAGTCCTTGGTCCAGGACAGCGGCGATGGTTTGGGCCAGATCGTGTAAACGTGGCATGTCCATGCCGCCCGCATAGGCCGGAAGTCCGGCCCTGTCCAGGACACGGGGGGGGCGGTTGACACGGGGAGGGGACGAGATTACCAATTTTGTCAAACGGGAGGCTTTTCCGCCCTCCAGGCTCCTCCCGTACGAACCGCCCAGGCGGCAGCGAGGCGTGCCCATGCCACCGAAAATGGATTTCGCGGATTACGATCTCGGCCCCTTCTACGACGAGATGTTCGAGGCTCCGGGCCGTCCCCGTCCGGGGTGCCGCATGCTCTACGAAAAAATCCTCTCCCTGCCGGCCGGAGAGGTCCTGGCCCGACAGTCCGCCGCCGAACAAGCCCTCTACGACATGGGCATCACCTTTACGGTCTACGGCCACGAGGACGGCACCGAAAAAATTTTTCCCTTCGACATCATCCCCCGGGTCATCAAGGCCTCCGAGTGGGACGTGCTGGAGCGGGGGCTCATCCAGCGCATCACCGCGCTCAATCTCTTCATCGACGACGTCTACCACCAGGGTCGCATCGTGTCCGACGGCATCGTGCCCCGGTCCGTGGTCGAGACCTCGTCGGGCTATTTCAAGGAATGCCAGGGCCTCAACCCGCCCCGGGGCGTGTGGTGCCACATCACCGGCACCGACCTCGTGCGCGACACCTCGGGCCGGTTCCTCGTCCTGGAGGACAATTTGCGCTGTCCCTCGGGCGTGTCCTATGTCCTGGCCAACCGCCGCATCCTCAAGCGCGCCTTTCCCCAGGTGTTCGAGGCCATCAACATCCGCACCGTGGACGACTATCCGCCGCTTCTGCTCGACATGCTCCAGGCCATCGCCCCCTCCCGGGGCGACGGCCGGCCAACGGCCGCCCTGCTCACGCCGGGCGTGTTCAACTCGGCCTATTTCGAGCACACCTTCCTGGCTCAGCAGGCCGGCATCGAGCCCGTGGAAGGTCGCGACCTCGTGGTCATGGACGGCAGCGTGCACATGCGCACCACCAAGGGGCTCAAGCGCGTGGATGTGATCTACCGCCGGGTGGGCGAGGATTTCCTCGATCCCAAGGTCTTCCGGCCCGACTCCGTGCTCGGCGTGCCCGGCATCATGGAGGCCTACAAGGCCGGCAACGTGGCTCTGGCCAACGCCCCGGGCACGGGCGTAGCCGACGACAAGGTCGTCTACGCCTACGTGCCGCGCATGATCCGCTACTACCTGGACCAGGACCCCATCATCGACAACGTGGAGACCTACCTGTGCTGGGAGGACCGCCAGCGCGAACACGTGCTCGACAACCTGGAAACCATGGTGGTCAAGGCGGCGGCCGAATCCGGCGGCTACGGTATGCTCGTGGGCCCGTCCTCGACCCGTAAGGAACGTGAGGCCTTTGCGGACAAGATCAAGGCCAATCCGCGCAACTATATTGCCCAGCCCACCGTCGGCCTGTCCCGCTGTCCGGTCATCGTGGACGACCACTTCGAAGGCCGCCACGTGGATCTGCGTCCCTACATCCTCTACGGCGAGGACATCCGCGTCATTCCCGGCGGGCTCACCCGGGTGGCCCTGCGCAAGGGCTCCCTGGTCGTCAACTCCTCCCAGGGCGGCGGCAGCAAGGACACCTGGGTCTTGGGCGGCCCGGCCGGGTAAGCGGGGAGGGGAGGAGGATGGGATTGGTTGGGAGGAAGAGAAGCCTCCGGCGGCCAAAGGGCGCAGCCCTTTGGAATCCCCGCGAAGGGGAGTCCCTTACAACGCTACTTGCTGATAATGCAGCGAATTGAGAATAATATTTTTTCTATGCGCCCGGATTGTCCGGACGCGAAGGGGTGGAAGCGAAACGGATGGGAACCCTTTC
>JAWRKJ010000067.1:0-5226 GCA_040307025.1 Desulfovibrionaceae bacterium
GCCGCATCTGTCCTATGCTCCCACGGCCTCGCAAGTGCGGCAAAGCAGAATCGATTTCAGGCCCAAAGTCAAGAGGCCAAGCGTGTTTTCAGAAATTGGGCCAGCTCGCGCAGCCCCTGGGGCGAAACATTTTCCGGCCGATCCTGTTCCAAGATTCCCTGACTGGCGAAATGCGCGGCCAGAGCATCGTCCCAACACGCCTTCAAAATGCCACGCAACTGTTTGCGACGCGAGGCAAAAAGGCGTTTGAGCAACCGGGCCAGACCGGCCGGGTCCTCGGGGCGCTCCCCGACCGGACGGGGGGTCAGGGCCACCACGGCCGAATCCACCTTGGGCCGAGGCACGAAGACCGTGGGCGGCACCTTGAAACAGTATTCCACCGTGACGAAGTTGCCAACCCAAGCCGAAAGCGCCCCGTACTCCCGGCTATCCGGCCCGGCGGCCAGGCGTCGCGCCACCTCGTGCTGGACCATGAACACGCCCCGGGCAAAGCGGCTCGCCCCGGCACACAGGTCCCACAACAGCGGCGAGGCAATATTATAAGGAAGATTGCCGATCAGCCGCGCCCCGGGCAGCCGGTCCAGCCGGCGCCAGTCCAGGGTCAGGGCATCGATCATGGCCACGGACACGCCCGGGTATTCCCGCGCAAGCCGTCCGGCCAGGTCCCGGTCCTTTTCCAGGGCCAGATAGGCGCCGGGGCGGGCCGCGAGAATCGGTTCGGCCAAGGCCCCCCGGCCCGGACCGATCTCGATCACCGTATCCCCGGGCGCAATCCCGAGACTGGCCACGATCTTGGCCGTGATGTTGCGGTCCACGAGAAAATTCTGGCCCAGACTGCGCTTGGGCCGGGCGAGTTGCTCCCGGTCCTCTGCCTCCGCCGGCCGGTGCGGGGGGCGTGCCCGGCTCATGCCCTACCCTCCACTTCGAGAAGATCCTGCTTGAGAGCCCAGACCACGTGGAACCGGGCGGCGAAGGCGTCGAGTTCCGGCACCGCCGCGGCCAGCCGGCCGGCCAGGGTCAGGGCCGGGCATGGACTGCGGGCCAGGAAAAGCAGAATGCGCAGGGCCTCGGGCCGAATCAGGCCGCTTAAGGCCTCGTAGATCACCGGATAATCCTCCCGGCGGTACACGGCCTGGCCGGTCTGGCTCCAGGTCAGGCGCACCGCGTCCGAAAGTCGGTCGGTCGCGTACCCGGCGAACAATTCCCCGTAGGCCATGGCCGCCGGATGGCGCGTACGGCCAAGGGTGGCCCGGTCAGGCACGGGCCTCGCCGCCAAGTCCTCCCACAGGATCAGATGGCGGGCAATGCCCGAGGCCCAGGAAAATTCCGCTTCCACCCGGGCCCGACCGGCCCGGCCCATGGCCCGACGCTTGTGCGGATCGCGGAGCAGCACCTCCAGCACCCGGGCCGTGGCCGCCACATCCACGGCCAAGCCCTGGGCCAACAACAGCTGGGCATGGTTGTCGTAGCACAGCGGCGCCAATACGTCCCAGGGATCGGTATCGGGCAGCCCCAGGGTCGGCACGAGAAACCCCGTGTCCCCGTCCACGACGAGGTCGCGGTAGCCGTCGTAGTCCGAGGCCACCACCGGGAGCTCTGCGGCCATGGCTTCGAGCAGGGTCAACCCAAAGGTCTCCTGGGGATTGTCGGCCAGGGACACGAAAATATCGGCCAGACCAAAGAGTGTCCGCTTGTCCGCCTCGGACGGCCGGGGAAAGGCGTGAAGCGGCAGGCCGATGTTGGCGGCCAGGCCGGAGAGCAGCGTGATGACCGGGTCCCGGACCTGGCGGGGATCGTCGTCGGTCCAGCCCGCGAGCACCAGGCAGACCGCGGACGGTTCCACTCCGCCGGCGAGGACGCGCTGCAAGGCCCGCAAAAGCGGGAGCAGATCCATCTTGGAGCTGTGGGAGATACGGCCAAAAACAAGCAGTACCACGGCCGTCTCGGGCAGGCCCAACCTGCCCCTGGCCACGCGGGCCGCGCCGGCGTCGGACCGGGCATACCCGGCCGGGTCGATCCCAAGCGGAATGCGCGCGAGCCGGGGGGCCGGAAACCGGTCCGGGTCAAGACCGTAGCCCCGGCGCAGGGCCGTAAACAACCGCTCCACCACGGCCAGGCCGGCCGTGGACGTGGCCACAATGGCATCCCGGGCCGTGGTGCCGGGCCAGAGCTGGGAGAGGAACCCCCGGCCGAAGCTCGCGTAGCTCAAGGAATGGGTCGTGGAGGTGATGGGAAAGATCTCCCGGGACAGGCTGTTGCGCAGGCAGGCCAGCCAGGCCGGATAGAGAATGCAGTCGGACAGGTGGAACACGCTGTAGGCCGTGTCGGAAAGACAACGCGGCAGATCGAGGCGCGTCAGGAATTTGAATTTTCCCTGTTCGGCCAGGGCCGGATGACGGCGGTTGAGCGTTTCCCGTTGCCGGTCGCGCTCGCCGGGCGAGGCCTGGAAAAAATGGTAGGCATCAAAGGGATCGGCCGCGAGTAGCGCGTCCAGAAACCCGGCATTGGCCACTTTACGGCCCATGACCTCCCCGCCCTCGACAAAGGGATCGAGGGTTCCCCAGATGCGCATTGTCTGCATGGCGGCAGGGAGACACAACCGGCCCGACTTGTCAAATGGCGCGGCAGCACATTCCATTGGTCTTGATATTGCATATTTTTCGCAGCCAGGGAACCCGCGCCCGGTTCCCGAGAGCCAAGGAGGGTTCGCATGAGCCGCGGCATACGACAGGAACAGGTGTGGGGCATCGGGCTTCCGGAAGAAGCGACTACGGCAATTTCTGCCGCCTTGGGCAGCGGTTATGCCCTGCGCAATTTTCCGAGCGGCACAACCCCCAGCGAGCGCGACTGCGATCGGTCCACCCCCCTGGTTATCTTCATCGTCCGGGAAGCCTGGGACCGTCTGCCGGACTCGGCGCGCAACCGCCTTGAAAAATGGGAAATTCCCCAACGCGTGCTGCTTCTGGCCGAACACCAGTCCGTGGCCGATTTCGAGGAAGTCCTGGAAGACGGGTTCCTGTCCGCGGTGTCCGAACCCCTGACCGATAAAAAAATTCGCGACATCATTTTCCGGGCCCAGGAAGTCAAAAGCCTCTATGATGATATTTTCCGCATGACCAGGGAAATCGTGCTGGAACGGGAGCTGCTCACCCGCAAGACCGATCTGGTCCTGTTTTTGAACCGCATCCTGTCCCGGGCGGTCGAATCCCTGGACCCCACGGTCATCCTGGACAATGCCCGGGACGACCTGGGCCTGCTCGTGCCGGTCAAAGCCCTCATGGGCGTGCTGTGGCAGCCCGGCCATTCGGGCAACCTGGAAGCGGAACTTTTCCTCGAACCGGACATGGACCACGCGGCCGAGCGCCACTGGACCGAGGAACTGTTGCGCCTGAGCGCCAAGACCGCCGGCCAGGCCATGAGCGGATACAAGGCCACGTTTCTGGGCGGCGGGACAGACCGGGAGCTCGTAGGCATCCCCGAACTGCCTGACGAGGTCATTCCCCTGCCGCTTCGGGCCGGAGGGCAAGCCTTCGGCGTGCTGGCCCTGTACCGCAGCCTGGAGCGCCCCTTGGGAAAGGACCAGGTCCAGGCCCTGTTCGCCTCGGTCAACCACCTGGCCTTGGCCCTGCGCAACGCCGCGTTGTTCAACCAGGTCAAAAGCCGGGCCGATCACGACGGGCTCACCCGCATCCACAACCGGCGCGCCTTTGACGAGCGCCTGGTGGATGAGCTGCGGCGCCATCAGCGCTACCGCCAGCCCATGAGCCTGCTCATGCTCGACATCGATCACTTCAAGGCCGTCAACGACACCTACGGCCATTTGACCGGCGACCGGGTTCTGCGCGAAGTGGGGCGCATCCTTTCCGAAACCCTGCGCAGCACGGATTTCACCGCCCGATACGGCGGTGAGGAATTCGTGGTCATCCTGCCCCAGACCGCCGAGGACCAATCCCAAATGCTGGCCGAACGCCTGCGCAACCTCATTGCGAACACCCAGTTCACCCACGAAGGCCGGCCCTTTGCCATTACCGTGTCCATTGGCGTGGCGGCGCTGCTGCCCGGCGCCCTGGCCAAGCGCAGGGACCTGCTGGAAAAGGCCGACCAAGCCCTCTACCAGGCCAAGCACCTGGGCAGAAACCAGGTCTGCACCGCCCTTGGGCCCAAGCCGGTGGAACGGCTGCGCCAGGCATCGAGCGCTGCCAAGGCCGGTTAGCGTCGATCCGCCCGGAGACAGGCTTTACAGCTTGTCTGGAACAACGTAGAATTGCAGACAATTCACACGGCGCTGGAGCGCGTCCCCACAAGGGACGCGCCTGGGCCTTTGCCGTTTCACCCCGCTTCGGAGATCGGCCCCACTTTTTCCTGCCGGCGCCCCAACCACGACTGGGAGGAATGCATGCGTTCACCAATCACCCAACAGTCCATCCTTGAGGCGGTGGTGCGCGACGCGCGCCAGGTGCCGGATCACGCGGTCACCTCCGTGACCTGGGGCATCTGCCTGGCCGCGGTCCAATCCCAATACACGGGCCTGGCTTCCCTCGTCTCCCATATCGCGCCCAAAATCGGCACCATCGATCAGACCGCCGCCACAGGCAAAACCCAAAGCGCCCACGAACTCGCGGCCACACTCCTCAATCCGGCAACCACCAACACCGACCAAGCCTCCCTGGCCATGGCCGCGGTCAATTCCCTGTTGCCCCCTCCGGGCAAGGAAAGCGATCTGCCCGGCCAGGATCTGCTGCTCAGGATCGGCAAAGACAAAAAAGTGGCGGTCATCGGCCATTTCCCCTTTGTCACGGCCCTGCGCAAGGTCTGCGAAACCTGCTGGGTGCTGGAAAGGCGGCCCCAACCCGGCGACGTGGAGGCGAGCGAAGCCCCGAACATCCTGCCCCAGGCCGATGTGGTCGCCCTGACCGGCACCACGCTTTTAAACGGTACCCTGGCCGACTTGCTCAACTTCTGCCGCGCGGACGCCACCGTCATCATGGTTGGACCGACCACGCCCTATGCGCCGTCGCTGTTTGCTTGCGGCATCGACATCCTGGCCGGTTGCGACGTGGTGGACCCGGACCAAGCCTTGGACGGCATCCGGGGCGGCAAATGCTTCAAGGGACTCGAGGGCACCCGCCAGACCGCCTGGGCTCGGCCCGGACTGGCGGTATAGGTGGAGGTGTAAGGGAAAGAAACGCCTCCTGCGTGGGGGGGGGGGGGGGGGGGGGGGGGGGG
>JAWRKJ010000068.1:0-7675 GCA_040307025.1 Desulfovibrionaceae bacterium
TTTCCGTGCGGGTTTCCAAGGGCACTGCCGTTGGCCTGCGGCAGAGGCTTTCTCCCATAAAAAACCCCGGTACAGCCGCAGCCGTCCCGGGGTTCGGGGGGGATGGGATGGGAGAGGAGAAAATCGGTTCAGGATTCCACGGCCCGACGCAGGCGTTCGTAATCCTCTTCGCTGATGTCGCCACTGGCCAGGCGCTGGCGCAGGATACGCAGGGCATCATCCCGGTCGCTACGGGCACTACGTCGGTGTTCGTCAGAGCCGGAACCGGGCCGTCGCACCAACCAGACCACGCCCACGACGACCAGCAACAACACAATCCAGGACAAACCGAAACCGCCCATGCCGGGAAACCAGGAAAAATTCGGACACCACATGCCGCGCCTCGCTGACCGCCTGGCCTGGGCGGGCCGGAGGGGGCATCCGGCCCGCCCAGGGACTCAAGCCTGAAGACTTATTGGCAACCGCCGCCCATGGCACCGGGGCCGCCCATGAACCCGCCGTGACCGTAGCCGCGACCGCCACCCATGGGGAACACACCGATTTCCTTGGCCACCTGGATACGGAACTGGGTCCGTTCGGCAATGAGCTTGCCGGTCAGGTCACCGATCTCCTTGGACAGGGACTCGATCTTGGCCGTATCCGGGTTCTGGGCCACGGCTACGGCATTGAGTTCCGCCCGCTTCACGCCCACGGCCGCGCGGGTCTGGGCGGTCTTGTTGTAGTAGGCCTCGGCGAGCTTCTGGTAAGCCGCCTGCTTTTCCGGCGAAAGCTGGGCAAAGCCGGCACCGCCACCGCAAGGACCATGGCCGGGACCGCCAGGACCGCCGGCCGGACCACCGCCGGGCCGAGCCAGAGCCAGGGAAGCCGTCAACATCACCGTCGCCAGGGCCGCCATCACGAGACCCATCTTGCCGCTCTTCATGGAAGGAACCTCCGTTGTGTTACCCCGGCCGTGGCCAGGGTGGTTTGCCTGTCGGCCGCGGGATTGTCGCACGGCCGGTATGGCCCTTCCTGAGCATGTGCCGTGCCAACTTTTTTTATTCTTTAATATCAATAGAATATACAAGCATCCCGCGGAATCGGTCCCTGCCGGCTGTCTCCGGAGCAGGCAGTAGCCAGGCCCGGCACCGGCAGTCTGGATATTTTCCATACGCCTGCCCGGGGCCGGACAGAACCAGATACTGACATTTCCCATGAAACGCGGATGTTACCTCAAATAGCCGCTTCCTTCATGGCAGGGATAGCGTCTCGTTATTATCCACCCCGCTGCCCGGGACTGGCTCTCCCGTGGCGGCCAGGGTCCAGGGATCACACGCCTCGCCGGGCGCAAGGGAGGGCGCCGGGCCGGGCGGAAAGTCGAACAGGGGCCGCCCGGACGCCTCGCGCCCGAATTTCCAGCCCACCAGCAAAAACACCAACGCGGTCACCAGATGGGTAAGCACCCACAGCCAGGATGGTTCGCCGCTCGTCATAGCATCTCCTCGTCTGTTTGATCGCCGGAAAGCACCGCGTCGATGATGCGCTGGGCCGGGCCGGCGACGGTTGGAGCCTGCTGCCCGGCCAGGGGCCGGGCCATGCAGGCGTGGCAGGCCTCGTCGTAGATATGGTCCTCGCCCGTGGTGTCGATGTCTTCCACATTGTGGCGGTCGGTCACGAGGAGCGGAATCGTGCGGATGAAATGTTCGCAGACATCGTAGACCTGCAGCAGGGGCGGACCGTCCTCGCGCGGGCGCAACCGCTCGTGGAACTGCCGGATCTTGGCCACCCGCGAAGGATCGCCGGGCGCGAGCACGAGTCCGGCCCGGCCAAAAACCTCGGCCGTGCTCGGCCCTTGCCCCCCGCCCCGGTAATCGGGCTTTTTCGCGAAGCAATCCGGTCCGGCTAGGCGCAGGATGGCGCGTCCGGCAAGGCCGAGCCGGGCCTCGCGCTCGGCGATGCCGGCGGCAATGCGACTGTCGGTCAAGCGCAAACCCTGATTGGGCGAGCCGTTGGTGCCGTACCACTCGGCGAATCGGAAGAGCCTTCCGTCCGCGTCCACCCACCACCAGCCCACGGAAAACGGCGCGCCATAACCCCAGTCGAAGGTCATGAGCAGCGGCGCGTGGTCGGGCACGGGCCTCGGACGGATGACGTGCAGGGCCCTTGAAAAGGCAAAGGCCTGGCCGAGGAAAATGTCCCAATCCCCGTCCAGATAGGCGGTCCGGTAGGGCTCGGGCAGGGCGCGCAACCGCGCGGCATAGCCCGGATCCCGCGCCAGCAGCAGCGGATTGTCCGAAAGCCTGGCCGGAATGTAACAGCGCAGCATCCCTCCCTGCTCGATGGGCGCCCGACGGGGGACCAGGGGCGGCGCGAAATCCACGAACCGGGATTTGACAAAGGCATGGCCGATGCCGCCCGGATTGCTGGCCGCCACAATGCCCGGGATCTTGTGCCGGTAGGCCGGCGGCACGGGGATGGCACAGCGCAGCCGGCTGCGCAGATAGTCGTACTGGAATTCCGTGAAGCTCGTCAGCTCGTCGATGCACAGCAAATGCAGCTCCACGCCCTGGTAGCGAAAGACATCAGCCTCGCGCGGACAACCGCAAAAGGTCAGCATGGAACCGTTGATGCATTCGAACCGTTGCTGCGACGCCTTGTATGTCACCAAATCGCGGGGAAATTGGGCCAGAGCCGGGATAATGTGGGTACGCTCCAACTCGGGCATAGTCCGGCGGAAGAGGTAGGCCCGCAGTCCCGGCACGCGCAGGCACAACAGTAAGGCTTCAAAACGCAAGGCATGGCTCTTGCCCGGTCCGGCCGCCCCGCCAAAGAGGATTTCGTTGGCCGGACAGGCATGGAGCAACGCTTGGCGCGGCTGGGGACTGTAGTCGATGGTCAGTCGGACCGCGTCCGGTTCCATCGTCACACCAGGATTTGCTGAAATATCATCAAAGTGACGCAAAGAAACGGCTCCTTTGCCAGAAGATCCTTATAACATATTAAAATATTTTATATTTTTTCTGGCATGATTCGGGCAACAGGCACATCGGGTCGGCACAGCCTTCCGGCCCGGAGGTGAGGATCATGGGCAAACGTCTGCAAAGAAGTTTCGCGCTGTTGGGGGTCGTCCTGGCGACCATGGCGGCCGTGGCTTCAGGGACCGTCATGCCCGGCAGCCGTCCGCCGAGCGGCTATACCCGACTGCTGACCAGCCAGGCCCCGACGGCCAATGCCCAGGACAGCCTGGTGACGGAATGCCTCATGGAGGAGGAGCGCCTGCGCGCCCAATCCGGCAACGGTGGCATTCCCGGCCGGCAATTCGAGGAACTGCGCGCCTTTTGCCGCGACGCCGCCCGGCTGGACGGCGAAGGCGACGGCATTGCCAGCGCCGACATGTCCGCCTGGGAACGGGCCACGGCCCGGGAACGTATCCGCGAGCGCTACCGCCAAGCCACGCAGGACATCACCGCCCTGGGCGATGCGCCGAGCATTCCCAGGGAAGCCGAACTCTCCGCCGGCCGCTGAGGCCAAACACGGGGTTTTCCGCACGGTGCGACCGGTCCACGGACCAGAGCGGACGCACCGCGCGTTCATTATATAAGGATTAAGACGACGGGGGACCGGCATCCGGGAAAGTGTCCCGGGCTGGTCCCCGGTCGCTCGTTTGGGGATCTTCCGGGGGCAGCGGGTCCGGTTCGGGCACACTGGTCAGGACAATGACCTGCTTGGGGCGTTCGTCCTCGTGCCGGGTCTCGCTGCCGAGCAGTCTGGCCAGGGCGGCCAGGGCGGCCAGCTTGCCGTGGAGCTTGACCCGCAAGCCCTTGCCGGACTTGCCGCCGCTTTCCACGATCTCGGCCACGCAGGCCGCCTGTTCGGCGGTCAGGGCGTCCATGGGCCGCAGCCGCACGCCGTCGTCGTCCCAGGTGAGAAAATCCCGGATGTCGGCGAAAGCGATACGGGCCAACTCCTCCAGCACCCGTTCCCGACTGAGCCCGACCTGGCGCAGGCGTTCGGCCTGGGCCGCGGCAATGGCCTCGCGCACCTGGGACAGATTTTTCAGACGATGGCCGGCGCAATTGGCCCGGTTGGGGCTGTAACCGGCCCGGATCGCGGCCGCGGCGGCATTGCCGTCGACCAGATAGTGCTCCACGAACAGGCGCTGGCGGTCCGTAAGCGCCCGAAGCGGTCGCGCCAGCAGCGCGGTGGCCATCAGTGCATCCGGATCGACGGCCCGATCCAATGCAACATGGCCAGGATGTCGGCCAGGGAAAGGTGGGGATTGAGGGTCAGCAGGTCGTCGAGACTGACGGCCAGGGAATCACGACAACGCGACATGGTGCCCTCCCGGGCGTTTGGGCCGGACGCCGGGCGCCGGTCCGGTTGGACAAGGCCGGGACCTCAGGCGTCCAGGCAACGTTCCTCCAGGATGGTCAGCCGGGTGGCCTGGATTTCGACCCGTTCCTCCAGCCGGTCGAGTTCCGGCCTTGTGGGGTGGTCCCGGGCCAGTTCCAGCCGGCACTCGGCCAGGGCCTTTTCGAGCAGGCGCAGACGTTCTTCCAGGCCGGTCAGGGCCGCGGCCACGTCCGCCACCCATTTGCGCACGAAAAGCAGCACCACCCCAACCAGAAACGAGCTCCACGCGGGCAAAAAAAGCGATTCCGGCGTCATCAGCCCGCCTCCTTCCCCGTGGTTGTACCGGGACGGGTCAGCATGGGCAGGGCCCGGTCGGCCAAGTCCAGGCCCGCCTGGGAGCCGATGGCGGCCAGGGCGATGTCGACCACGGCCTGGATTTCGTCCGGGCTAAGCCCCATGCCCCATTTGCGGTTGAGCGCCACGGCCACGATGGCCAGGCAAGCCATGACCAGTTTGCGCGAGGCGAGCCGGTTCATGTCAGGCTACTCCCGGTTCGGCCAGGATGGGCGCCGTGCCGGGCCGGCCGCAAAACGGGCAGCGTTGCGGACTGGCCAGGACGACCCGCCAGGCCGAGCCGACAAACACCGTGCCGCAATGAGGGCAGGCCCGGTAGACCCGGTCGGAAATGAAACACAGGCTCCCGTCCTCGGCCACGTTGACGAAGCCGGACAGGAGCGCGCCATGGAGGTCGCCGGATTGGCAAGAAGCGGTGGTGGTATCCGTATGCATGTCACACCTTCCTTGCCTCCGACAGGACCATGAAAGGGGGACACCGACCAGCCAGAGCCTGTCACAAGGAGCGGCGGCGCCAAGGGCGCGGATCGGCTTGACCTTTCCGGATGGGGCGTTATATTGGCTGGTGATCATGGTTCCGATGCCTGATCCTGCAGCCGGTTACCGGACGCCGCCCTGTCGCGACCGCCGATAACCGCCCGGGAAGTCGCCCGCCGGCCAACCGGCTGGGAGAAGGAAGTCGCGCGATAACCGGGCCCTGCCGCGTGTATCCCGCCTGCCAAGGAGTACCATGCGGATCAGTAAATTCGCCATTCCCGAAATCATCTTCGGTCGGGGGAGCATCGTCCATTTGGCTTCCTGCGCCAAACGACTGGGGGGACGCCGCGTGCTCCTGGTCACGGATCAGGGATTGGTCGGTGCCGGCTGGGTGGACCGCATCATGGAAATCCTGCGGGACAACGGCCTGGAATGGGTATTTTTCGACGCCGTCAACTCCAACCCCCGCGACCATCAGATCCACGAGGGCGCGGCCCTCTACGCCAGGGAACGGGCCGACGTCATCATCGGCCTGGGCGGCGGCAGTCCCATGGACGCGGCCAAGGGCATTGCCACCATCATCGGCAACGGCGGCCGCATCAACGACTACGAGGGCGCCAACCGCATCATGCGGCCCCTGCCCCCCATGATCTTTCTGCCCACCACCGCCGGTTCGGGCTCGGACATCTCCCAGTTTTGCATCATCACCGACGTGGAACGGCGCCTCAAGATGTCCATCATCAGCCGGTCGCTGGTGCCCAACATTTCCATCATCGATCCGTTGGTCCTGCTCACCAAAAGCGAAGAGCTCATCATCGCCTCGGCCATCGACGCCTTTGCCCACGCCGTGGAATCCTACCTGTCGCTGCTCTCCTCGCCGTTTACCGAGCACCAGGCCTTAAAAGCCATGCGGCTGATCATCGAGAACCTGCCGCCAGCCATCGAAAACCGCTCCATCGAGGCCATGGAGAACCTGTCCATCGCGGCCACGGCCGCAGGCATGTCCTTTTCCAACGCCGGCCTCGGCATCGGCCATTCCCTGGCCCATTCCCTGGGCGGCCGCTACGACGTGCTCCACGGCCTGGTCCACCCCATCGTGCTGCCGGCGGTCATGCGTTTCAACCTCTCGACGAGCGTGGACAAGCTGGCCACCATCGGCCGCATCGTCTGCGGTCCGAAGATGTGTTCGGCCGAGTACATCGCCCGGGCCGGCATCAGCTGGCTGGAACGCTTTTTCGCCGATTTGGGGGTACCGGTGCGCCTGCGCGACATTCTGCCGGACCGGGATTGCCTGGAAATCATCGCCAAGGCCGCGGTCAACGACGCCTGCACCCTGACCAACCCCAGACCGGCCAGTTGGGAGGCGCTGCTCGGCGTATGTCAGGAGGCCTGGTAATGCCGTGGCGGGCGCCCTCCCTGGAAGACCTCATCGGCATCGAACATGGCAAGCTCGGGTTTTTCCAGGAGTTGCGCCAGACCATCGAGGCCCTGAAGGACGCCAATGCCCAGTCCGAACAGCGGCGCCGGGAAATCGCCGCCATTCTCGACGGCATCACCGACCTCATGATGGTGCTCGGACCGGACCTGCGCATCCTGTCCGTGAACCACGTCTTTCGCCAGACCTTTCCCGACCCGGCCCCGGAAGGGAAATTCTGCTACCAGATCTTTCGCGGCGAGGACAAACCCTGCCCCGGCTGTCCGGCCCAGAAGTCCTGCGCCACCGGCGCCATCTGCCGCGAGACCGCGATTTTCAAGATCCGGGGACGCAACGTCCAGTTCGCCATGATCGCCTCGCCCATCCACCATCCCGATGATCCGGAAACCCACATCCTCGTGTTCAAGCGCGACGTGACCCGGGAAAAGGACTACCAAGCCAAGTTCTATCAGGCGGAAAAGATGGCCACCATCGGCATGCTGGCCACGGGCGTGGCCCACGAGGTCAACAACCCCCTGACCGCCATCTTCGGGTTCGCCGAGGGGCTGCGCCGCCGGTTGCCGGCCATGCGCGAGGCCGTGGACCCCCGGGTCATGGAGGATGTGGACGACTACGTGAACACCATCCTGCGCGAGTGTCGCCGCTGCCAGGACATCGTCACCACCCTGCTCACCTTCAGCCGGCACAAGAGCATGAGCTTTTCCCCGGTAAGCTTAAACGCCGTGGTGGGCGACACACTGAAGCTTTTGCGCAGCCATCTCAAACAGCGCAGCCAGGCCAAAATCTCCGTCCACATGGACCTGTGCGAAGACCTGCCCAAGGTCAACGGCGACGAACGCCAGATCAAACAGGTCATGCTCAATCTCCTTGTCAACGCCATGGATGCCATCACCGGACCGGGACGCATCGTCATCACCACCTTCCAGTCCGAAGAGGACATGGTCTGCCTGCGGGTGGAGGACTCGGGCTGCGGCATCCCCAAAGAGAACATGGACAAGCTCTTCGAGCCTTTTTTCACCACCAAACGGGCGGGGAAGGGCATGGGCATCGGGCTGTCCACCTGCATGTCCATCGTCG
>JAWRKJ010000069.1:0-4160 GCA_040307025.1 Desulfovibrionaceae bacterium
AGGTCGGCCAGGCGCTGCCGGGCCACGGCCGCCAGGGGCTTGACCCGCTCCACCGAATACACGTGGGCGCCCAATTCGGCCAAAATGGCGGTCTGGTAGCCGGAACCGGTGCCGATCTCGAGCACCCGCATCCCCGGCGCCACCTGCAACAGCTCCGTCATCCAGGCCACCACATAGGGCTGGGAAATGGTCTGGCCGTGGCCGATGGGCAAGGGGTGGTTCTCGTAGGCCTGGGGGATGAGCGCCTCGTCCACGAAAAGGTGCCGGGGAATCTTGCGCATGGCCCGCAGGACTTCCGGATCGGTCACCCCCCGGCCCTCGATCTGTTCCCTGACCATGCGCTCCCGATTGCGCTTGAAATCAATCCTGGTTCCGGCTCCGTTCATGTCCTCGCCTTCAGGCCGCGGTCCGTCAAAGACCATGCTCCGGCCGTATCCCCTTTCGCAGAACAGAATTCAAGCCGCAAGTCAACTCACCGTGCCTTGACACGTGCGGGGCGCCGGTGCGATGTTATTGAAATCAAAGGAGGCCAACATGCTGACGACCCGTGATCTCATGACCGAGGATCTGATCGCCCTGCGCGACTCCGACAGTCTGCTTGAGGCCAAGCGGGCCATGGAGGAGGCGCATATCCGCCACCTGCCCATCGTGGATGCCAACGGCGCCTTTGTCGGCCTGCTCACCCACCGGGACATGCTGGCCGCCTCGGTTTCCCGACTCGCCGAAATCGACAACGACACCCAGGAAGAAATCTATTCCGGCATTCCCATCAAGGAAGTCATGCGCGCCGACGTGGCCCTGGCCTCGCCGGAGCTTCCCCTGCGCCAGGCGGCCGAGGTGCTGCTGACCCAGAAGTACGGCTGCCTGCCCGTGGTCGCGGGCGGCAAGCTGGTCGGCATTCTCACCTCCTCGGATTTCATCCGGTTGAGCCTCGAACTCATGGATGCCCTGGAAGCCAGCGAAACCGCCACGGTCGAGGACCTGGAGCCCTGACGGGCAGTAGGCGTTTTGGGGAAAAGATGTTGACTTCCTGCTTGTGAAATTTTACGCTTTTGTATTGATGGTACGGCGGCGAGGCTTGCGCCTGCGGCTGCCGCTTGTGTCCGTGCAGCGGCAAGGTCCACAAAAATTTTTCGGGGTATCGGAGCTTTAAGGAGGGAGTTGGATGCGTTCCAAGGTCATGATTTCCGCGTTTGTTGTCTCGGTGTTCACCCTGGCCATGGCCACGGCGGCCTTTGCCGAGGGGGGGAAATTCAGCGAGATCGTCGATGCCAAAAAAACGCTGTGTTACCCCCTGGAATTCAGCTTCAAACGGCCGTCCGGGGTGCTCAAGACCAGCTTTCCCCCTGTAAAATTTTCCCACGGCCAGCATAATGCCATCCCCTGTGTCACCTGCCACCACATGTGGGACGGCAAGGGCGAGGTCGAAGGCTGCGCCGCGGCCGGTTGCCACGAGAACCTGACCGAACGGCAGGATCCCATGTCCTACTTCCGGGCCTTCCACGACAAGAACGCCGAGAACAGCTGCCTGGGCTGCCACCTGAAGACCAACATCGTGCGCAAGGATAAGGGCCAGAAGCCCCTGCCCGTGGCCCCCTGCGCCAACAACGGCTGCCACGTGGCCCAGAAGTAACGAAGCACTCCCGCGCCGCCTTTTGCCCCCGCCCGCGCGGGGGCTTTTTTTTGGGCGCTGTCTTGCCTCCGATCCCGATTGCCCGTATCAGAATGCATCTTCTTTCCAGACGGTTCGGGGACAATTCCCTGCCAAGGAGGCTTCTCATGGGTTGTCGAATGATCACGCCAGGCGCGTTCAGTTGGAACGAGCTGATGACCACGGACGTGGAGAGCGCCAAGGCCTTTTATACCGGGCTGCTCGGCTGGGAACTGGAAGACAAGCCCATGCCGGAGTGCGGCATGACCTACACCCTGGTCAAAGTGGAGGGGAAACCCGTGGCCGGCATCATGCCCCGGCCGGCCGAAGTCGGGGACATGCCACCGCTGTGGGGCAGCTACGTCACCGTGGCCGATGTGGACGCCGCCGCGAAAAAAGCCGTGGAACTCGGCGGCCGGGTCTACAAGGAGCCCGAGGATATCCCGGGTGTGGGCCGATTTTGCGTGGTGGGTGATCCCCAGGGCGCCTTCCTGGCCCTGATCACCTTTGCCATGCCGGACGACAAGGCCAAATAGGCGCTGCCGCGCGCCCTCCCTCCGGCCTGGCCTTTCCGGAGGTCGCAACCGTGCTCTACGATATCACCCTCCCCCTGACCCCGGCCACGCCGCCGATTCCGGGGGACCCGGCTTTTTTGCGCCGTCTCGTTTGCAGCCACCCGGCCGATGGCTGCGAGGTGGCGGAACTGCGCCTCTCGGCCCACAGCGGCACCCACCTCGATTTCCCGGCCCATTTTTTCCCGAACGGCCAGCGGGCCGGAGACTATCCGGCCGGACGCTTTCTCCTGCCGGCCCTGGTCATCGACGCCGGTCCGGACCTGGCCCTCGGACCGGACATCCTGGACGGGATCGCCACCGTGCCCGGGGAGGCCCTGCTGTTTCGGACCCGCAACAGTGAGACTGGCTCTTTTCGCGGTCCGGATTTTCCCGAGACCTTCGCCGCCCTGACACCTGATCTGGCCCGGGAATGCGTCCGTCGCGAGATATCCCTGGTGGGTCTGGACGCCCTCAGCGTGGAACCGCTCACCGATCCGGCCTATCCCGTGCACCACATTCTGCTCGGGGCCGGAGTGCTTATCCTCGAAGGCCTCGACTTGCGGAAGGCCCCCCTCGGCCGGGCCACCCTGTGCTGCCTGCCCCTGGCCATGCCGGACGCCGAGGCGTCGCCGGTACGGGCCGTGCTCCTGCCCCCCGACGTCCAGCGCCCCGAAAAAATGGAAACCGCGCCTGTCAGCGCGCCAAGGAGGAAATCGGATGGATCTGCCGAGCAACATCACGGCCCTGCGTGATCGGGCCGTAGCCTTTCACGGCCATCTCTGCCCGGGGCTGGCCATCGGCATCCAGGCCGCCCGCATCGGCCTGGCCACCTGCGGCCACGACGGCGACGAGGATGTGGTGGCCGTGGTGGAAACGGACATGTGCGCCGTGGACGCCATCCAGGCCCTCACGGGCTGCACCTTCGGCAAGGGCAACCTCGTGCACCGGGACTACGGCAAAAACGCCTTCACCTTTTACCGGCGCCGGGACGGCGCGGCCGTGCGCCTGCTCACCCGGCCCGATGCCGTGGAGACGGTGGATGCGGAGTTCGTGGCCGCGCGCCAGGCGGGCAAGGACATGAGCTTCGACCCGGCCAGCGGCTCGGACCTGTCGCTCCTTGCCGAACGCTGCGCCGGGCGCATCCTGGCCCTTGACCCGGAGAACCTTTTTACCCGCACCGCGCCGGCCCAGGTGGCGCCGCGCCGGGCCGCCATCCTGGAAAGCCTGGTCTGCGACGCCTGCGGCGAGACGGTCATGGAATCCCGCACCCGCCGCTTCGCCGGCCAGACCCTGTGCATCCCCTGCTTCAGGCTGGTGGAACAAAAAATTTGAGCGGGAAGTGGGGAAGGGCGCCGTGAAGCCTTCGGCGACCAAAGGGCGCCGCCCTTTGGGAACCCTTCCCCGAAAACAAAGACTCCCGCCGTTCTTACGACCGGATTTGGAATCGGGCGGGTCCGCCGGAGGCGTCTCCCCCACCCTCCCCCCTCTACTCCATGCAGATGATTTCGTAGTTGTCGCCGGTCAGGCAGACGCCGCCCTTTTCCGTCACCTCGAAGGTGTTTTCCACCCCGACCATGCCCACGCCGGCAATGCCGAACTTGGGCTCCAGGGCGAGGGTCATACCCGCTTCCAGCGGCGTATCGAAGCCCTTGGCCAGCACGGGCCAGCCGTCGATAGTCAGGCCGATGCCGTGGCCAAGGAAACGCACCTTGTTGCCTCCGAGGCCCATGAAGCCTTCGGTCAGACCTTCGGACTCGGCCATGGCCATGGCGTTTGCATAGAGATCACTCGGCCGGGCACCGGGACGCAAGGCCGCGGCCGTGGCCTGTTGGACCCGGATGCAGAAATCGTGTCCCCGCCGGACGTCCTCGGGCAGATCGCTGGACGCGCCGGCAAAATAGACTTGCGTCTTGTCGGTCTGGTAGCCTTCCAGGGCAAACCCGACATCCAGGGTG
>JAWRKJ010000070.1:0-6808 GCA_040307025.1 Desulfovibrionaceae bacterium
GGTACCGATGAAGAGGGGACAATCCTGCCGGAGAGCGGCCGTAAGCAACATGGAGAAATCGTGGCGCAGGGATTGGGGCGGGAAATAGCAGGCCCCGGAGCCAAGATAATAGGGACCGAAGTCCATGGAACCTGCATCGGCGCCGATACAGTCATACATGGGCCGGGGCACCTCAAGCGGGCAGGTGCCGAACAAGTCCAAACCATAGCCAACGTGGCGAACACGGAACCAGCGGGCCGTCCTTCGGGGCGGCCCTTTTCTTTTGGTGCTTGGGCGGGGGAGGAGATTACCTTGTCTTACCATACGGACGATAAAAAATGGCACCAATGTGGCACCAAAACTTGGTGGCACCAAAGAAAAAGGCACCTAGCTTTTGGCTAAGTGCCTGAAATTCCTGGTGGGCCATCAAGGACTCGAACCTTGAACCAACGGATTAAGAGTCCGCTGCTCTACCAATTGAGCTAATGGCCCGTTGCCGCTCACATGCGGCGAAGAGACGATTTACGCGAGAGCCCCCAACCTGTCAACATACTTTTTCAAAAAATTTTCCCGCCCGGTCGCGGGGTTTGCCGTTTGTCTCGATCTCGCTTATGGAAATCGTTTGAACGACATCTACCGCCGCCATCCCGGCGGCGTCCACCCAGGGCGCCCATGAGCCATATTCTCGGCATCAAATTCCACGAGCACGGACAAGTCTATTACTTCGATTCCGGGCCGTTTGTCGTCGCCATCGGCGATTTCGTCCTGGTCCAGACCGAACAGGGACTGGGCATGGGGCAGGTGGCCCTTATCCGGGACACGCCGCCGGAGGATCTCACCCCGGAAGACATCAAACCCATCTTCCGCCTCCCCGGACCCGAGGACCATGAAATCCGGCAGGAAAACCTCAAACTCGCCCGAGAGGCCCACGCCTATTGCCGCAAGTGCGTCGAGTCCCGGGAACTCGAAATGAAGCTCGTCGGCGTGGAGGTCCTCCACGACCGGGGCAAGATCGTCTTTTATTTCACAGCCCCAGGCCGTATCGACTTCCGGGAGCTGGTCAAGGACCTCGTCAAGGCCTACCACACCCGCATCGAACTGCGCCAGATCGGCGTGCGCCACGAGACCCAGATGCTCGGCGCCATCGGCAACTGCGGCCAGATGTGCTGCTGCCGCCGCTTCATGCGCAAATTCGCTCCCGTGACCATCAAAATGGCCAAAGAACAGAATCTGTTCCTCAATCCGACCAAGATTTCCGGCATTTGCGGCCGCTTGTTGTGCTGCTTGTCCTTCGAGCAGGAAAACTACGAGCAGTTTCAGAAAAAATGCCCCCGGGTCGGCAAGAAGTTTTCCACCTCCCTCGGGACGGTCAAGGTCCTGCGCACCAACCTTTTCCGGGAAACCGTCACGGTCCTGACCGAGGTCGGCGAGGAACGTGAGCTGCGCGTGGAGGAATGGGCCGCCATTGCCGAGACCAGGCCCATCGCGCCCGACGCCTCCGGTGCCAAACCGGCCGAGCCCAAGCGGGATGTCCCGGCCCAGGCCGCCCCAGCCGGCTCCCGGGAACCGGCCAAGCCCCAGCCCGCGCCTGGGGGCACAGCCCAGGCCAATCGCGGCGAACCCGGCCGGTCCTCGCGACGCGGCCGCCGCCCGGTGCGCAAACCCCAGAAACAACCCAGGGAGGCCGCCCAGGAGCAGCCGTCCCAACGCCAAAGGCCCCCCAAATCCGACAACCGCCATGCCGGCGGCAAACCATCCCGTGACCCGGAGACCGGATCGTGAACCGTTTTTATATCACCACCCCGATTTACTACGTCAACGCCAAGCCCCATCTCGGCCACGCCTACACCACCATCGTGGCCGACAGCCTGGCCCGCTACCATGCCCTGTGCGGCGAGGAGGTCTTTTTCCTCACCGGCACCGACGAACACGGTGACAAGATTGCCGAGGCGGCCCAGAAGGCCGGCCAGACCCCCAAGGAATACGCCGATGGCATAAGCGGCCTGTTCCGTGCCCTGTGGCCCAAGCTCGGCATCACGCCGAACCGTTTCATCCGCACCACCGATCCCGACCACAAGAAAACGGTGCGCCGGGCCCTGCAATACGTCTATGACAAGGGCGACATCTATTTCGGCGAGTACGGCGGCCACTACTGCAAGGGCTGCGAGCGCTTCCTGACCGAAAAGGAGCTGGTGGACGGTCTGTGCCCGGACCACAAGGTCAAACCCGAGTACATCGCCGAAAAAAACTATTTTTTCCGCATGTCCAAGTACCAGGGCGCGCTTCTTGAGCACATCAAGGCCAATCCGGACTTCATCCGGCCGCGCCAGTACCGCAACGAGGTGGTGAGCCTCCTGGAATCGGGCGCCTTGGACGACCTGTGCATCTCCCGACCCAAATCCCGCCTCACCTGGGGTATCGAGCTGCCGTTCGACAGCAATTTCGTGACCTATGTCTGGTTCGACGCACTCATCAACTACCTGACCGCCCTGGGCTGGCCCGATGCGCCGGACTGGGCGAACTGGTGGGACGTGGCCGAGCACCTCGTGGCCAAGGACATCCTCAAGCCCCATGCCGTGTTTTGGCCCACCATGCTGCTCGCCATGGACGTGCCGCTCTACAAGCGCCTCAACGTCCACGGCTACTGGCTCGTGCGCGACACCAAGATGTCGAAATCGCTCGGCAACGTGGTGGAGCCCGAGGCCATGGCCGCCCGGGCCGGACTCTCCGGCATGCGCTACTTTCTCCTGCGCGAAATGGTCTTCGGTTCGGATTCGAGCTTTTCCGATGAGGCGTTCGTGGGTCGGTTCAACGCCGACCTGGCCAACGACCTCGGCAACCTGGCCAACCGGACCCTGGCCATGACGGCCAAGTATTTCGGGAGCGTGGTGCCCGCGGCCGGCCCGGCCGAGGCGGCCGACACGGAACTGGCCCGCCTGGCCTGCGAAGCCATGCAGAACTTCGTGACGCTTTTCGGCGCGGCCCAGTTCTCCCGGGCCCTGGAGGCCCTGTGGGAGTTCGTGCGCGGCCTCAACAAACACCTCGATGCCATGGCGCCCTGGACCCTTTACAAGGAAGGCAAGCTTGCGCGCCTGGGCCGGGTCATGGCCGATGTGCTCGGAGGTCTGCGCAAGATCGCCGTGTGTCTGTTGCCGGTCATGCCCGAGGCGGCTGCGACGCTCCTCACGCAACTGGGCCAGGCGACCGAGGGCTTGAACCTCACGGACGAGGCCGCGGCGTTTGCGCCGCTGGCCGCCGGGACCACCGTGGCCGCGACGTCCAACCTCTTCCCGCGCCTGGAGGTCGAGGCGGCCAAGGACGAGGCCCCTGCTCCCAAGGCCAAGGGCAAAGAAAAAAAGGCCAAGCCCGCTCCCGCGCCCAAGCCCGAACCAGCGGCGGAAGTGGCGTTCGAGGATTTCGCCAAGCTCGATTTGCGCGTGGGCACCGTGGTGTCGGTGGCGCCGGTGCCGGGCGCGGACCGGCTCTATGCCGTCAGCGTGGATATCGGCGAGCCCGAGCCTCGGCCGGTGGTGGCCGGACTGGCCGAGCATTACAAGCCCGAGGAGTTGACCGGCCGCCAGGTGGTGCTCGTGGCCAATCTGGCCCCGCGCAAACTCCGCGGCGCCGTGTCCCACGGCATGATCCTGGCCGTCAAACATGCCGGTGGCCTGGCCCTGCTCGGGCCGTCCTGCCCGGTGGGACCGGGAGACCGGGTTTCGTAGCCTCCCGGGATCGTCTCGGAAGGTCCTCGCGTTGTGCAAAAGGCGGGTCGCTTGGCCCGCCTTTTCTTTTTGGTGAACGCACCTGCCCCACCGCAAAAAAACAACTTAAAAAGATACCGTATTTCCGGGATGTTGACAGAAACATCACTTCTGATACCTTTTTGAAACATACACACGTCGTTCACGTCTGCCGGCACCGGCCCGAGGCAAGGCCTGGTGGGAACCGGTGTGTTTCGGGCGTATCGAACGGGGGGTACCCATGCGCCGTTCCTTGCCTTTCCCGTTGATCCTGACACTCCTTGTCGGGATCGGTGCAGTTGCCGTGGTCACGGCCCTGGTCTCGTTGCCGGTCGGACTGGCCGCAGCGGTTGTTGTGCTCATGGCGGTCCTGGCCGTGGGCGAACGTTGTCTGCTCCGGCCCGTGGCGCTGTTGACCCAGCACGCCGAGCGTCTCGCCGCCGGGACTGCGGCGACCGAAACGAACTCGCCACGCCTGCCCGCTCTGTTCGGCCGGCTCGCCGGGCTCCTTGTGGCCGTGGGAAAGGTCCTGTCGGACCAGCAAGCCCTGGCCGAGACCCGGGCCAAAGAAATCACCGCCCAGGCCGCCACGGCCGTGCACGCCGAAAAAACGGCCCAACACGCCCGCAAAAAAGACGAAGCCCGACGCCAGGGCATGCTCGGGGCCGGCGAGACATTGGAAGAAGTGGCCGACACCATCAAAAAAGCCGCCGCCGACCTGCGCGACGAAACCCGGCAGGTCACGGCCGGAGCCGAGGAACAGCGGGAGTGCGTGGACGAGACCGCCCAGGCCGTGGAAATCATGGTGGGGAGCGTCACCGAAGTGGCCCAGGGCGCGGCCCAGGCCGCCCAGGCCGCCGATCAGGCCCGCCAACGCGCCACGGACGGCGCCGCCGTGGTGGACACCTCCGTAACCGCCATCGGCAAGGTCAGCGACCTGTCCGCCACCTTGACCGCCAACCTGTCCGAACTGGGCCGGCAAGCCGAATCCATCGGCCAGGTCATGACCGTCATCTCGGACATCGCCGATCAGACCAACCTGCTGGCCCTCAACGCGGCCATCGAAGCGGCCCGGGCCGGAGAGGCCGGCCGGGGATTCGCCGTGGTGGCCGACGAAGTGCGCAAACTGGCCGAAAAGACCATGACCGCCACCAAGGAAGTGGGATCGGTCATCAAGGCCATCCAGGAAGGCACCTTCGACAACATCCGCCACATGGAGCAGGCGTCCGTAGCCGTAGCCACGGCCACGGACCTGGCCGGGCAATCCCGGGATGCCTTGGGCGAAATCGTACGTCTGTCCGGCGACGCCGCCGACCAGGTGCGTACCATCGCTTCGGCCTCGGATGAGCAGGTGGCGGCCAGCGAACGCATCAAAACCGCCATCGAGCGCATCCGGGACCTCTCCGGCCGCACCACCGACGGCATGGTCCGCTCCTCGGGCACTATCGAAACCCTGGGCGGCCAGATCGAGGAGCTTATCAAGCTCAACGGCGTGTTCAAGCTCATCGGCCAGGGCGAGGCCCAGGACGCGGTGGAAGCCCTGGCCGCAGCACCGGACATGGTCGGCCTCAGGCAGGAAGCCATGGAGCGACTCATGCGCCAGACTCTCGCCGACAAGAGTTTCCTGGAACTGCTCTACGCCACCGATGCCCGGGGCGTGCAAATCACGGAAAATATCGCGCCTGCGCGCGCCCGGATCAAGCAGTCCGGTTCGGTCCGGGGAACGGACTGGTCCGGCCGGCCCTGGTTCACCGCCTGCATGGAGAACCGCGATACGGCCATTTCGCCGATTTATGTGTCCCAGGCCTCGGGCGAATACTGCCTGACCATCTCCACGCCGATTTTCGCACAGGACCGGATTGTCGGGGTGCTCGGCGCCGACATCAAGGTGTTCGGCTGATCAGGTTGCGCAGACGCCTCCGGCGAAAGGGGCGCCCCCTTTGGGATCGCTCGCCCAAGGCAGGCCTGTTCGGAGCGACCGCCTGAGGCCCGCCCCCCGTGTCTGGTCTACCGGGTCGCGCGGGACCTCGGCCAGAGCTGGGAAACGAGCATGCCCGCGAACATGAGCCCGCAACCGATGAGCCCCCGGGTGTCCAGACGCTCGTCGAGCATGAGGGCGCCGCACAAGGCCGCAAACACAGATTCGAAGCTGAGCAAGATGGCGGCATGGGTCGGCTTGGCGTCGCGCTGGGCCACGACCTGAAGCGTGTAAGCCAGGCCCACCGACAAAATGCCGCCGTAGAGGATCGGCACGGCCGCGCCGCGCACCCCGGCCAGGGTCAGATCCTCGAACAGCACCGCCCCGACCAGGCTCAGCACCGCGCAGACGGCGTACTGGGCCGTGGCCAGGGGCAAGGCCCGGGTGCGCGGGGACAGCCAGCCGATAAGCAGCACATGGCCGGCCCAGAAACAGGCGCCGAGCAGTTCGAGACCATCCCCGGGCGCCAGACTGAAATCCTCGGTCACGGACAAAAAGTACAAGCCGATCACCGCCAGCACGGCGCCGACCACGTCACCCCGGGCCGGACGCTGCCGAAAAAGCAGCCCGAGCAGCGGCACCAGCACCACGTACAGGCCGGTGATAAAGCCGGCCTTGCCTGCGGTGGTGTATTTGAGCCCCACCTGCTGCAGCGTGGCCCCGGCAAAAAGCACGCTGCCGGCCATCAGGCCGCCAGTCCAGGGGAAACCGGTCTCGCCCCCGGACAGAAACGGCACCGGCGGCGGGTAGCGCAACGAGCGGACGGCCAGGGGCGCCAGCACCAGGGCGCCCAGGGCGAAACGGATGCCATTGAAGCCGAGCGGCCCCATGTAGTCCATGCCCACGCGTTGGGCCACAAAGGCCAGGCCCCAGATCAGGGCGGTCACGAGACACAAAATGTCGGCCCGCAAGGACGGGTTGCCCATGGTGTTCGACCTCTGCACGCCCGGCCCCGGCAGCCGGCCGGCAGCCGCGTGCGGACTTCTTCGTCGTTGTTGTCTTTCGAGCCTACGCGCCGGCTCCGGGGATACTTCCCGGAGCCAGGTGAGAACCTCTAACCACCTCAAATTCTATCAGGATTTCAAAGGGCAAAGCCCTTTGGCCGCCGGAG
>JAWRKJ010000071.1:0-7413 GCA_040307025.1 Desulfovibrionaceae bacterium
GGGCATCTTCCGGCGGAGAGGCCCGGCCGCTCCTGGCCGCCGGAGGCTCTCCCCCCGACGCGCCTCCCTACCCTAACGCCCTTTTTTTCAAATGGGCATAGGCCTTGGCCGTTGCCACACGGCCGCGGGGGGTGCGCTTGATGAGTCCGCACTGGATAAGAAACGGTTCGTAAATCTCCTCCAGGGTCCGGACCTCTTCGCTTATGGCCACGGCCAGGGTTTTGACCCCGACCGGACCGCCCTCGTAATGGTTGATGATGACCTCCAGGATCTTGCGGTCCATCTGGTCCAGACCATTGGGGTCAACGTCGAGGCGGGACATGGCCTCCGTGGCCAGATCCTCGTCCAGGGTGGCGGCCCCGGCCACCACGGCGAAATCGCGCAGCCGGCGCAGCAGCCGGTTGGCGATGCGCGGCGTGCCCCGGGCTCGCTGGCCGATGGCGAGCGCCCCGGCCGGGGTGATGCCGATGCCGAGGATGGCGGCCGCTCGGGTCACGATGCGGGCCAGCTCCTCGGACGAATAGAATTCCAAGCGAAAAATAACGCCGAACCGATCACGCAACGGCGAGGTGAGAAGCCCCAGCCGCGTGGTCGCCCCGACCAGGGTGAAAGGTTCCAGGTCGATACGCACCGTACGCGCGCCCGGTCCCTGGCCGATGATGAGGTCGAGCTTGAAGTCCTCCATGGCCGGGTAGAGGATTTCCTCCACGGCCGGAGGCATGCGGTGGATCTCGTCGATAAAAAGGATGTCGCGCCGGCGCAGATTGGTGACAATGGCGGCCAGATCGCCGCAACGCTCAAGCACCGGCCCGGTGGTGGTAACCAAGTTCACGCCGAGCTCGGAAGCCATGATCTGGGCAAGTGTGGTCTTGCCAAGGCCCGGCGGGCCGTACAGCAGGCTGTGGTCAAGGGCACGGCCCTGCTCCATGGCCGCGCGCAAAAACACCCGCAGGTTGGCGCGCAAGTCGTCCTGGCCGATGAATTCGTCGAGCCGGGACGGCCGGATGGTGTCGTCCGGCGAGGCGCCGGGCACTGCGCAGGTGTCGTTCGTGTCGTTCATGCCTTCTCGGAGGCCAGACGCTTGAGTGCTTGCCGCAGCGCCCCGGCCACATCCAGATCGGGTTCGTCCTCAAGTACGGCCGTTCCCACGCGCCGCGCATCGGCCTCGGCATACCCGAGATTGGTCAAACCCGCCACCACATCGCCCAGCACGCCGCCAACCGGCGCCAGGGGCGCAAGTCCCCCGGCCGTGACGGTCTTGCCCTCCAGCTTGTAGGTCAGCTCGATGAAAATCCGCTGGGCGCTTTTCTTGCCGATGCCCGGCACCCGGACCAGGGCGTCCATGTCGCCCGTGGCCACGATGCGGGCCAGATCGTCGGCGGTGAAGCGCGAAAGGATGGCCAGAGCGGTCTTGGGGCCGAGCTTGGTGATGCCGATGAGCACCCGGAAGGTCTCGCGGTCCTCCAGGGTGGCAAAACCGAAGAGCTCGAAGGCATCCTCGCGCACCACGGTGTGGACGTACAGGCAGACCTGGCCGCCCGGGGCCGGCAGGGACGCCGCCACCGGATCGGGCAACTCCAGCTCGTAGCCCACGCCGCCCGGGGTCAGCACCAAGGCCCAACGGTCGCGCCGGGCCATGACCCGGCCTTCGATATAGCCGATCATCGCGCCCCGCACAGGCGCGTCAGCCGCCTCTGGTTCAGATGACATACGGCCGCGGCCAAAGCGTCGGTCGCGTCCACGGCGAATGTTTCCCGGCATGCCAGCACCCTGCCTACCATAAAAGCCACCTGGGATTTCTCGGCCCGGCCCGTGCCGACCAGGCTTTGTTTGATCAAGGTCGGCGCATAGGCGAAAACCGGCAGCCCGGCCACGGCGCACGCAGCCAGGGCCGCGCCCCGGGCCTGACCAAGCTTGAGGGCCGTGCCCGGATTTTTCGACACGAACACGTTTTCCACCGCCGCCTCGATCGGGCCGTATTGCGCGATCAGCTCCGCGACCCGGCTGTAAATGATGCCGAGCCGCCGGCAAAAATCCGTCTCCGTCCCCGTGCGCACCACCCCGGCAGCCAGGAGTTCGAGTACACCCGAACGCTCCCGCACGAAGCCGTAGCCCGTCACCCGGGAACCGGGATCAAGTCCGAGAATAATCACGTCGTGCGGTGATGGCATGGGCGTATGGGGGGAAAGGAACAGCCTCCAGCGGCCAAAGGGCTGCGCCCTCTGGCCTCCCTTTTCGAGAGGCAATCTGTTTTATGGCAACACGTCGATCCACGAAAGATCCCCCCTTTCCAGGGGTCCGGGGGGATGATCCCCCCGGTGGGGTGGGTCCAGGGAAGGGCAACGCCCCTCCCTGGCCGCCGGAGGCTTTGCACCTCCCCTTACCCAAGCATGGAGTCGGGCAGGTCGCCGTTGGTGTGGACTTTCTGGACGTCGTCGTTGTCTTCCAGATTGTCGACGAGGCGCAGGAGCTTCTGGCCGTTCTCCTCGTCCAGGGCCACGGTCGTGGACGGCACCATGGACACCTCGGCGTCGTCGGACACAATGCCGGCCGCCTCGAAGGACCGGCTCAGGGCGTCGTAATCCTCGGGCGCACAGTGCACTTCCCAGACGTCGTCCTCGTCGGTGATGTCCTCGATACCATGCTCCAGGCCCACTTCCATGAGCTGATCCTCGGTGAACTGGGCCTTGGGAAAGGAAAAAATGCCCTTCTTGGAAAACATCCAACCGACACAACCGGCCTCGCCCATGGCACCGCCGCCCTTGGCCAGGATGTGGCGGATTTCGGCCACGGTACGGTTTCGGTTGTCCGTGGCCGCCTCGATAAGAAGGGCCACGCCGCCCGGTCCATATCCTTCGTAAAGCACCTCGTCGAGGCACTCGCCGACAAGCTCGCCGGTACCCTTTTTGATGGCCTGTTCGATCTTATCCTTGGGCAGGTTGACGGCCTTGGCCGCGGCGATGGCGGACTTGAGCCGGGTATTGAGGGCGGTATCGGCGCCGCCGGCCTTGGCCGCCAGCATGAGTTCCTTGGTTACCTTGGTGAAAAACTTGCTCTTCTTGGCATCCTGGACCGACTTGTGGGCCTGGATATTATGCCATTTGCTGTGTCCGGACATGCTTCCTCCCTGGCGTCACCCGGGCGCGCGCCCGGGCGAACGGATATGTGTCGTAGCGTGTTTGCATCATTGCTTAGCCATCGGCGGGTCCGACGGCAAGGGCGGGTCCGGGCTCGCCGGGGTGACGGCTGCGCCGCCGGTGAATCCGGTCCCCACGTAGAAAATTTCCTTGCTCTCGGCCCGGGAGCTCTTGGGCTTGGCCACCCGCACCGAGGCGAACAATTTTTTGAGCCCGACCAGATAGGCCGGGGCATCCGGCCCCTGAAAAATCTTGACCACGAAGGAACCACCGGGCTTCAGCCGCTCGCAAGCCACGCCCAGGGCCGCCTCGCACAGTTCCAGGGATCTGGCCTGATCCGTGAACTTGTGGCCGGTGGTCTTGGGCGCCATGTCGCTTAAGACCACGTCAAAGGGACCCAGGCGGTCGAAGGCTTCCCGAATGTCCGGGCCGGGTTCGAGCATGTCGCCGGTCAGATAGGTGACATGACCGGGAAAGGCCGTGCCGGGCGGATTCAGGTCGATGGCCAGAACATGGCCGTTCGGTCCGACCCGTTCGGCGGCGTAGAGGGTCCACGAACCCGGGCAGGCCCCGAGATCGAGCACCGAGGCCCCGGAGCCCAGGAGACGCGATTGTTTTTCGATCTCCTGGAGCTTATAGACCGAACGCGCCGGATAGTTTTCCTGCTTGGCCTTCTTGAAGTAGTGGTCGCGGTATGTTTTCATGGCGGGCTGACCCAGATACCGATAACCGAAACAGGTTTCAAGGGAAAGACGGCGTCGTATGCCGACAAGTCTGCGCCCGACGCGCCTGCGCGTCCAGGACGAAACCGGACGCACCCGGACATTAAGCGCCGGTCCAGAAGCCTTCGAGGCCTTCGGAACCGGCACGCGGCCGGTGTTTCTGGGCCTGGGTCCGGACCCGGTCATCGTTGCCGGATTTGTTCCGGCCGGGGAAACGGCCGGCTATGTCGAATGCCCGCGGTTCGCCTCCGCCATGCCTCCGGCCTGGAAAACCGCCATCCCGGCCAACCTGTCGCCCCTGGCCGTGGCCGAGCTGACCCCCGAGCGGATCGCCCGGTCGCGTTTTTTTCTCTACCGCCAAAATCCGCGTCTGTATCCGTCGTTTTGGGGGCCGATCCTGGCCCGGCTGCGGCTGTCCCTGTCCCCGGCCGCCCCGGCCCATACCGAAACCCGGCCAAATGTCGTCTTCCTGGCCCGGCCGGAAACCGGACTTCTGGAACCGGAGCTGGCCCGGGCGTTTGCCTCCCTGGGCTATGGCGTGCGCGACATCCCGGCCGACCGTTCCCTCAAGGCGGTCGCGGACGCCTTGGCCCTGGAAACGCCGGTTCTCTTTCTCTCCATAAACGGCGCCGGGCTCGACCCGGACGGCTTGGTCTTTTCCCTGCTCGCCACGGCCGGCGTGCCCGTGGCCGTGTGGTGCGTGGACAACCCCTTCCATGTCCTGAGCCGTTTCCGGGCGCCGTTTTGGAAAAAAACCATCCTCGGCGTCACCGACGACTGGTTCATTGCCCCACTCCGGGAGCTTGGCGCCGCGTCCGCGCACCATCTGCCCCTGGCCGCAAGCCACCATTTTTTCGAGGCCAAGCCGATATCGGGCCTGGAAGACAAAGCACTTTTCGTCGGCCGCAGCACGTTTCCGGGCCGGGAGCATTTTTTCGCCGGCTGCCGGCTGCCCGAAGCACTCCTCGCGACGGCCCGTGACGGCTGTGCCCGGGGTGAGCGGGCGAATTTCGGCTGGTGGCTCCATAAACTCGGCCTGGCCCCGGCCTGGCCGGACAAGGCCCTGCGCCTGGCCGGCTACGGGGCCGAAATGACGGGGGTAGCCTGGCGCACAGCCTGCCTCGGCACCCTGGCCCGGACCATGGCGCTCACCATCCACGGCGATCCGGGCTGGCGGGAGCTCGTGCCCGAGGCGAACCTTGCCGGCCCGGTGGATTATTACGGCGGACTGGCCGGCTGCTATGCCGGGGCAGCGGTCACGGTGAACCTGACCAGCCCACTTTTGCCACGCGGGCTCACCCAGCGCCATTGCGACGTCTGGGCGGCCGGCGGGGTGCTGGCCACCGACGCCACCCCCGGGCTCGCGCTCTTCCCCCAGGCCCTGACCCGGCCCATCACCTTTACCGGACCCGGAGATATCGTTCGGCGGGCCAGGGAGCTTGCCCGGGATACAGCGCTTCGGGCCGAGCTTCGGGCCGGCTGGCGGGAGGAACTGCTCGCCCGCCATACCTACGAACATCGCCTGTCCCGGCTGCTCGATCTGGCACTTTGCGCGCAACGGTCTTGACCGGGCCTCCGTTTGCGCCTATAGACCCAGTTCTCCGATGGGGGCGTAGCTCAACTGGGAGAGCGCCGCGTTCGCAACGCGGAGGTCGTGGGTTCAAGTCCCATCGCCTCCACCAAAGGAAAATCAAGGGCTTCCGAGCAAACTCGGAAGCCCTTTTTTTGTTCGCGTCGCGCAACCGCACTCAAACGGCCGGCCGGGACACGCTCTGCGGCCTATCCGCGCAATTCCTTGTAGTAATTGATCAGTCCATTGGTCGAGCTGTCGTGGGACGCCACCGGGGCCGCGTCGCCGAGTTCCTTGAGGATCGTGCCGGCCAGCACCTTGCCGAGCTCCACGCCCATCTGGTCAAAGGAATTGATGCCCCAAATCGTGCCCTGGGTGAAAATCTTGTGCTCGTAGAGCGCTATGAGCGTGCCCAGGGTGCGCGGGGTCAGCTCCTGATATAGCAGCGAGTTGGTCGGCCGGTTGCCGGTAAAGGACTTGGCCCGGGCGAGCAGTTCGAGATTGTCCGGAGAAAGCCCCTTGCCGGCCAGTTCGGCCTTGACTTCGTCCACGGTCTTGCCGCGCATGAGCGCCTCGGTCTGGGCGAAAAAGTTCGACAGCAGCATCGTGTGGTGCTCGCCCAGAGGATTGTGGGTGCGGGCCGCAGCCAGGAAATCGCAGGGAATCAGTTTTCGGCCCTGGTGGATAAGCTGGTAAAAGGCATGCTGGCCGTTGGTGCCCGGCTCGCCCCAGACGATGGGGCCGGTGGAATAGTCCACAAACCGACCGTCCAGGGCCACGGACTTGCCGTTGCTCTCCATGTCGCCCTGCTGGAAATAGGCGGCAAATCGCGACAGGTACTGGTCATAGGGCAGGATGGCCTGGGTCTCGGCACCGAAAAAATTGTTGTACCAGATGCCGAGCAGCCCCATGACCACCGGGATGTTCTGTTCGAGGGGAGCGGCGCGAAAATGGGCATCGGCCACGGAAGCGCCGTCGAGCAGCTCCTCGAAACGATCGAAGCCGACGGACAGGGCAATGGACAGGCCGATGGCCGACCACAGGGAATAGCGTCCGCCGACCCAGTCCCAAAAAGCGAACATGTTGGCCGGGTCGATGCCGAATGCGCCCACCGCCCGGGCATTGGTCGACAGGGCCACGAAATGCCGGGCAATGGCCCGTTCGTCGCCGCAGTGGTCCAGGAACCAAGTGCGGGCCGAATGGGCGTTGGCCATGGTTTCCTGGGTGGTGAAGGTCTTGGAGGCGATGATGAAAAGCGTGGTCTCCGGCGACAGGTGGCGCACGGTTTCGGCCAGATGGGTGCCGTCCACGTTGGAGACGAAATGGGGCGTAAGGCCGGGGATTGCATAATGTTTGAGGGCGAGCGTCACCATCTGCGGCCCGAGGTCCGAGCCGCCTATGCCGATGTTGACCACATCGGTGATTTTCTTGCCCGTGTAGCCGGTCCATTGGCCCGAATGCACCCGGGCGCAAAAATCGCGCATCTGTCCAAGGACCCGCCCGACCTCGGGCATGACGTCGACCCCGTCCACCAGGATGGGGCGGCCGCTGCGGTTGCGCAGGGCCACGTGGAGCACGGCCCGGTCCTCGGTGACGTTTATTTTCGCCCCCGTGAACATGGCGTCGCGCCGCGCCTCGACCTTGGCCTGCCGGGCCAGGTCGAACAGCAAGGCCATGGTGTGCTGGGTGACCCTATTTTTGGAGTAGTCGAACAGGATATCGCCCAGGCGCAGGGAAAACTTGTCGAACCGTTGCGGATCGGCTCCAAACAGCGCCCGCATGTGCAGGTTTTTCACTTCGTTATAGTGCGCAACCAGGGCCGCGTAGGCCGGCAGTTCCGTCAAAAGCGCCATCACATCACTCCTTGCGCTCCCGCGAGCGGCAATAACACCTTTACCCATCACAGGGGTCCGGGGGGATTATCCCCCCGGCCGCCGGAGGCATCTTTAATCTTACCTCTCCCCCGGCCGCCGGGGGCATCTTT
>JAWRKJ010000072.1:0-19741 GCA_040307025.1 Desulfovibrionaceae bacterium
ATGGGGGCTTCACTTCTCCGGGACAGCCCACGGGGGGGGTGCCCCGATGCCCCAGGAGGGACCGGGATGGCCCGCCGCGGCAACGCCTAGACGTTTTTCATTTGTTCCACGAGATTTTCGAGCTCCACGGACAATTTCGCCAGTTCCGACACGGCCTGGGTCGCTTCCAGCATGGCCGAGGCGGTCTCCTGGGAGGTCATGTTCACCTGCTCGATGGACCGGGAGATTTCCTCGGTGCTCTGGGCCTGTTCCTCCGAGGCTGTGGCGATGTTCTGGGCCTGGGTATAGTTTTTGTCGGAAATGGAGAGGATGTCTTCCAGAACCGATCGGGCGGTATGGGCCATGGAGATGGAATTTTGCACCTCCTGGCGGGTAGACCGCATGTTCTCCACGTTCCGCGCCGTCGCCTGGGTGATGGCGGTCACGGCGCTGGTCACTTCCGACGTCGCGTTCATGGTCTTTTCCGCGAGCTTGCGCACCTCGTCGGCCACCACGGCAAACCCGCGTCCGGCCTCGCCGGCCCGGGCGGCTTCGATGGCGGCATTGAGCGCCAGCAGGTTGGTCTGGTCCGCGATGTCGGAAATAACGTTCATGATCGACTCGATGCCCTCGACCTGCCCGCTCAAATCATTGAGCTCTTTTTCCTGGATACTGAACCGGTCATTGATGGCCTTGATCACGGATTCCACTTCAATGACGGTCTCATTGCCGGAAGTGGCGCGCTCGCGGGCGTTTTCCGCATCCGTCGCGGCCAGGGAAGCGTTTTTGGCCACCTCGGCCACGGTGGCGTTCATTTCATTCATGGCCACGGCCGTGCTCGTAGCGCGACTTTGCTGCTCGGCCGCGCCCTTGGAGGATTCGTCGATCTGCTTGGAAAGTTCCTGAGCGGCCGAGGAGACGCGCAAAACGATATCCTCCACGGTTTGGGCCGCGGCCAGCATGCCGTCGCGCTTGGCCTGCTCCGCTTCCAACCGGGCCTTGTTCGCCTCTTCCTGGGCTTCCTGGGCCGCCACGGCGCGGTTCTCGGCTTTTTTCCGCTCCTCTTCCATACCGGCGAACGTTGCCTGCAATTGCTGGTGCATCTTGATGATGGCGAGATAGATGCCTTGGGCTGTGTTGCTGTCGTCAAATCGAAGCGAGGTATCGCCTGTGGCGATCTTGTTGGCAAGCTCGGCAATGGCTTTGGGGTCGCCACCGATCTGGGTACGGATCGTTCTGGTGTTAAAATAGATAATCGCGACGGCAAGTGCAGCGAAAACAAGCAGGCCAGACCACAAGAGCACTTTGAGATTCGTCAGCGAAGCGTCCATAGCCGATTGATCCTGCTGCCGCACTTGCCTCAACTTTTCAACGAAGGAATCGATTTGCGCTCCTGCGTCTGTGAGAATCTTTTTTCCAACGCCGGAATCGAGACGCTTGATGATCTTGGACCACATGAGATTGGTATTGCCAACCTCTGACTGGCTGTTTGCCAACAACTGCAGAAACTTGGCCGCGCTTTCCACATGTTCTTGCGTGGAAACGGGTATTTCCTTCACCGCCTTGAGCATCGCGTCACGATCGATGCCAAGGTCATCCGCGATTTTTTTAAATTCCTCGATATCAGGCTGCTTGGTCAGCACCTGACCGCCCAACCAGGAGCCGATCTGGACGCCGTCCACGATGATGGGAACGGCAAAATCCACCAAGCCCGCATGGCAGGTATACGCATAGGGCTTCCCGGTCTCCATGGCGACCTTGCCACCTTTGACATCGTTTTCCGTACAACGCGTAGCGCCTTTCTTTGTGGCGCGCACCAGCCCGAAGCAAAAGGTACTGAACTCCTTGAAGGATTGTTCTTTGACCGCCTTGCCGTCCAGTTCCGTGACAAGGTTGGCGAGTCCCGTCATCTTGTAAAAAAGAAGCTGGAATTGGCGCAAGGTGGTGGGACTGAGCACCTGCTCCACTTTGACCTTGTTACCATCGCCTGTTGTCTTGGCCCGCTCTTCCGGGGTCATGTCCAGGCGTTTCCGATCCATGATGGACGGCTCAGCTTCCTGCGCATACCATTGCTGCATCAACGTATGGGCATCAGACAGGGAAGATGTATCAAGATTGATATTTTTTGCCAAGTCAATTGCCTTATTTGCCTGTGCTTCGTACTCAGCTTGCAGTTTTTTATACGGAGCAAGGTATTCATTCTTACCAGTAAGCATATAGTTTCGTATGCTTGCCTCGATTTGATGCATCAAACTATTGAGATCACCGGTCACACGAATGAGCTCAACAGTCGTCGTCTGGGCTGTTTCAATTTTCCTAAAATCACCCAGTACTATAAATACATAGATGCAAGAGACAAGGAACATACAAAGCATTGCAACATTGCCTGCAGTTATCCTCTTTTGAAAATTCATAACAACCTCCTAGTACACGACATAGCGTTCGAAAAAAACTATCGACAGGCCTCTCCATACGAAATACATGCCAGTCCCTATGCAAACAATTCTTGTCAGCAAAAGCACTGTTTTGCTGTTTAACTTTACCGCCGCTAAGGACACCGGGACAACATAGATGGAGGTAGCCAAAAAGAAGATTACAAAAAACAAGATACCGCGCCATGGACTGCCGTTTTCCATGGCCAGGCTGACTGCCAACAGGAGTGGCGGGCAAAGCGTGACGCCTGTCAGCATGCCGGCGGTAAAAACCGTTTTGCGCGTCCCGAAAAGCATTCTTTTGCCCGGGCACTGTTTGTGCGCGCCGTTGTAAAATGCCTGGGCAATGAGCATCCCTCCCAGCGCGACCTGGGTCAGGGCAAGGAACAGCAGACTGTAGGGCAATGCGTCGCCAATGCTCCCGACGCCCCCAGCCAAAAGCCCCAGCACACAATAGGCGACGAGCCGGCCGCCAAGAAAAATACCCACCAGTCCCAATCCGGCCCGGAGCCCCTTGTGGGGGGAAAGCAGCAACAAAGGGGCGAGGGTGGGCACGCACCGGGCCATGCAGAACAATCCTGCCGAAAGCCCCAGGGAAAATGCTTGGAGGATCATTGTTGTGGCCCGAAAAATTGTTTTTTCGCTTGCTCGGACATTCGGGAAGGGTCCCAGCGCGTTTTCATATCGACGATGACTTGCGTGGAATGCTCTGGAGAAACACTTGTGGATGCAACTTTTATATCGGTGACGAGCTCCTTGACATAAGGACAGAGTGGTGACGTCAAGATAATGGTGATGGTATTCGCCTTCTTGTGCTCGTCGCAGGTGATCGCGCGGACAATTCCCAATTCAATGATGTTTATTTTTAATTCAGGGTCTTGCAGTCTATGCAGTTGTTGCAGAATTTTCTTTTCGCATTGCGAGCCTGAAGTCAGAAGATTTGCATACGCTTCCTGATAGTTTTCAATCTTATCAATACTTTCCGCCTGTGCTACAGAAATTATCCCGTGGAATCCCAAAATAAGACAAATAAAAACCACAAAAAAATTGCGCAGAGCAAAACACAACACGGCGCAATGAGTGTCCTGAATCGACCTTTTTTCCACGACTTTAGGCCATCCCTGGACTTTACATTTTTTTGCGGTGTCACCCGAACGAATTCGAGCGAACAACCACGCAACAAAAAGCAAAAAATTGTCAAGAAATCGTAACGAAAGAAAACACATCGGACCATTTAGAGGGCATCCTCATACTTTCCCTCTTAAAATAAGCTCCTGGCAACAGCCCGAAAATTCCAGAGTCTGTCCCCCCTGTGTATTCTGGTCAAGGAGTTATTTGAACTGTCCCCCAGTACAAAAATCTCCATTCAGCATGGCAATTGACCATCTGTAGCGAATGCAATAAAAATACTTCTCTTCCTTCGAAAGAAAGACTGCTCCCCGCAATTGCTGCACCTTGGTATCCAGTCTGCGCAATCTGGATTGAGCATTGGACATGCATAGCAGAAAATTTACATCCCGCAAGATGTTCAAAAATCGAACAGTTTTTCAAACAGCACGCTTCAATACAAAAAATGGGCATTGAGTAAATTTTCTCAAAAGGACGTACCAGTCCACGGCATTTTGGCACCGCTTGCCGAACATGTCGCAGGCGCGCAAGGAGGCTCTCCAACAGCGACCAAGATCTGAACGGCAGTTGTTTTTTGCATGCGATGTTCGCCAGTTAGCGAGCGACCTCACGGATGGCGAAAGAGGGGGGAGACGGAGTATTTCCGACTGAAACAGTCGTTTTTACCAGGCGGTGTCAAAACGGCCGCTGGCCCACGCACATCCGGCGGCCGAGTCTCTCCCCGGTCCCGTCCGCGCACGGGGAATAGCATCGAAAATCGGGCAGGAGGGGCCTCGCGGCCACCGTCCTCCCCCACCACCGGGCGTACGGTTCCGTACCACGGCGGTTCACGCCACAGTTGCAACCTGCGCAACTGATCGAGCAGCGAACGGCCCCGCCCTTTTACGGAACTTTAAAGACACTTGCCTTCTCATCCGACACGGCCGCCGCGTATGCGCTTCCGTTCGTCGGGCCAGCGCTTTGTCTGCGACTTCCTTCAGATTCCACCTCGCGATGGACACCCTTGCCGTCCGGCAACCAGTTCCCCCTGCCGGGTCTGGAGAGGACTTGCACCTCCAAGTTGGCGCGCCCTGCCGCGCTTCCAAAGCGGGAGAGGCGACCGACTGTACCGGCCGCCTCTCCTTTCAATAAGACATCCCCGCCCACGGGCAAGGGGAAGACTTACGCTTCGGTCGACAAGCCCCCGCTGGCAAACAGCGTATCGAACAGGCTGGACTGGAGCGAGTACTGGTTCAAACCGAATCGGGCGGCGGCATCGTCCCCGAAGGCGTTCGTTCCCGTATCGGAATCCTTCCCGTTTTCGCCATTACTTCCGGAACCGTCCTGGCCGCTACCGGTCGAAATGAGCTTGGTGGACTGACTGACGATGTTGCCGTCGGCATCCGTCACCGTGGTGGTCTCCTCGATACCCTTGTCCGTAAAGGCCATGCTCACCGTGGTGGTGGTCTCGTCGTCGTCGCTGTCGTCCGACGAACCGGACGCCCCGGAAGCGCCGGAAGAGCCCGAAGAGGCGTCGCTTGACGCCGTCTCCGCCGTGGCGGAGGTCGCCCCGGAGGCGTCGGACGCCGCCGCGGTCTGGCTCGCTGCCGCGGTATAGGACGACGAGGCCGACACGAGCTGGCCTTCGGCGTCGTAGCTCGCGGTCTCCGTGGTCGAATCGCCGCTTGGCCCATTGCGGGTCACGCTCTGGGTCACGCTGCCGTCGCTCGCGGTCAGGCTGGAAGCGGTTTCCCAGATATTGCCGTTGCTGTCGGTCAAGGTGCTCGACACGAGGAACCCGTCATCGGTGTTCTCGCCCGTGATGGTGCGGGTCAGGCTCTTGCCGTCCGGGCCGGTGGTGGTGATGGTCTCGGTGTAGGAGCCGTCGGCCTGGGTCACCTTGACGTCGCTGCCCAGGACATTGCCGTCGGCATCGGTGCTGGTCGTGGTCAGGGTGGTGCTGCCGTCGGCGTTTTGAACCTCGTTTTGACTCGTGGTCAGATTTTGATCCGACGGCGCGCCTTGCTGGTCCGCGGACAGGCTGGTCAGGCACCCGGTTTCCATGTCGTAGGACAGGGACCCGTTGCCCGAAAGCAGCGCGGAAAGGATGTCGCTGAAACTGCCTACCGAGGAACCGGACGAGGACTCGGCAGAACTTGCCGTCGCATCGTCCGAGGTTGTGGTGTTCGCGGAGAGCAGGCTCGACATGGTCGAGCCCGTGTCCGTCTGCCCATACATGGCCTGCAGCGCCTGCAGCCAGTCGCTGGCATAGCCGGATTGCCCAACCGATTGGACGCTCATGTCCGTGCCTCCTGGGGGCGGGAAAATTTTGCCGGGCGAAACGCTCCCCACAGGGAAGACTGGCAAAGGTCATGCCGCGCGCCATAACGCAAAAAAGACGGATGCACCCGTTTCCGGTTACATCCCAACAGGAAAAGCGCTCGCAGTCCGTGATGAAAAAAAAGAACCGGGGCGCGCGGGCGCCCCGGAACACGGTCGAACGGCGGGCGGAACCGGGCCTACGCCAGTCCGCACTCGCGCAACAGGCCGGTCAAGACCTTGTCGCTGTCGAAATGGGCCTCGGCAATGGCCCGGGCGGCCTGGCCGGCCCGCACCGGATCGGCCTGGACCGCCTCGATGCCGGCAATGGCGCTGGCGGCGTCGACAAAGGGGAAAAGCCCCTCGCCCACGGGCAGGTATTCGCCAAAGCCCGTGTCCTCGATCACGGCCGGCCGGCCCGCCGCCAGGTAGGTGGCGGTGCGGTCCGAGAACCAGCCGCTTTTCAGCACCACATTTTGATCCTTGGCGATGGTGAACTCGGCCTCGGAATTGCGGATGTAGCTGCGGTAGGTGAAGGGGTCGCGCGAGACGGCCAGGGCGTCCTTGACGATCCAGCCGGCGGCGGTATAGCGGGCGGCCGCCTCTTTCATGCCGCTCATGGTCAGTTCCAGCCGGGCATCGGGGACCCGGGACGGCAAGTCGATCATGGCCTCGTACTTGACGTTCTTGCGCCAGGACAATTTGCGTCCGCCCACTTCCACATCCCGATCCGCCGCCTCCCAGGTGCCGATGGTGGAAAACCCGGAGCCGGTCCCGGCCCCGCGAGGCCACATGTCGAGCACCACCGGCGGCAAAAGCGGCTTCCAGTCGATGTCCGACAAGGGCACGCCGGTTTGCCCCTTGGGCAGGTTCACGCCGTAGGTGAAGCAAACGTCGTGGGTCGTGTAATAATTATAGGTCCAGTCGTCGCGGGCCACCTTGACCTGGGTGAAGACCGGGTCCGTATCGATGACGGCCTTGACCGGGGCTTGCAGGTATTCCTCGCGCAGGGGCACTACGCCGGAAACATTGAGAAAGAAATCGGCCGCCGCCAGCCGCCGGTCGAGTTCCGCCCGGTCCAGCCCAAAGACCTTGCCCTCGATCTGGCTGACGTAGGCCCAGTTGTGCTCCAGACCGTAGCGGCGAAAAAGCGCGCTCACCACGGCCCGGCACCGGGCCGAATCCGTCACAGGATAACCGAGCAGCGGATCGAACGGATAGGCCCAGTCGGCGCTGTCTTCCAAAAAAAGCACTTCGTGCCCCAGCCGGGCCAAGCCAGCCGCGAAATGCAGCATCATCCAGGCCTGGCCACCCAGGGGAAATCCCACGGCAAACCCGGCCACCACGATCCGTCGCGACTTCATAGCCCTGTCCTCAGCTCCCCACCTTGCCCTTGGCGGCGAACCAAAGTTTGGCGCCCTTCTCCACCGTGACCACGGAAATGGCCTTGCGCTTGAGGTAGGCGCACAGCTTGGCCAACTTTTCCACGGACCAGGGCTCCCAGCCGAGTTCCGAACCGACGCCATGCATGCAGAAGATGACCCAACCGTCCTCCAGGACGGCGTGGAGATTGACCAGGCCGATGATGGTTTCGGCCGGATCGTTGGAATGGACCACGAACCGCTTGAGCCAGAACCGGTCGGTCTGGCCCCGGCGGTTGAAGTCGTCGCCCCCGTCGGCCACCTGGGAATAATACCGGCGCGACAAGGTGCTCATTTCCGGGGTCCAGTAGTTATGAGGCGTGATGTAGGTGTTGATGTGGAACCCCATGCCTTCGAGAACTCTTTTCGACTCTTCCAGTTCCCGCTCGTAGGAAATGGCCCGGATGGCCTTTTTCTCGATACTGTCGGGCTCGTAGGGGTGCACGACCAGTTCGCCGATGAGTTCGTCGAAGTAATAGCTGCCCCGTTCCTGGCGCACGAGCTTGCCGTTGGCGCGCTCGCGCAAAAGCTTGCCGTTTTCCACCAGGCCGGAAAGCTCCTCGTAGCGGTACTTGCCTTCGAACAGGGCCCGCTGCCCGGTGACCGGCCGCAGGTTCAGACATTTTTCCTCGGCGTAGAACTTGGGGATGTCCACGGGCCGCTTGTGGGTCAGGCTGTGGGAAGCCACTTCCCAGCCGGCCTTGGCCAGCTCGTGGATCTGCTTTTCGCTCATGAAGTCCGCGTCGCCGGAATCCACCCGGTTGGCGATGATGCCGACCGTGGCCGGCAGGCCGTACCGGGCCAGGACCGGAAAGGCATACTGGTAGACGCTGGACAGGCCGTCGTCAAAAACCAGGGTGACCATGCCGGCCACGCCGTTTTGGACGCCAATCAGGGAAAAAAACAGGGACGCGAGACAGAGAAACCCGTGGAAACGCATTTTTTTCATGGTGTGACCGTCAAGGCAAAAAGGGAAGGGTCGGTGCCGATGCTCGGGCATACCTAAAGTAAAAAAGCCAAAAGTCAATGTCCCGACGCCAAATCGACCGTCGGCTTGGGAAAATCTCCCAACATTCCAAACTACTTTCGGGCGGCGGTCGGCTCGGGTCCCCGCGTCGGGACGCGCGGCGAAGCACCCGGGCCAGCCTGCCCTGCCCGGCTTGACGGCCGGTGCAAAACTGCTATGTGGCCTTTGCCGTCCGTCCTCCGGGCGGTCGTCCAACCATCGGAGATATCATGCACGCGAAATCGGTTACCTGCGGCATTCTGCCTTTTCTGCTATTCATGGCCGCCGCTTTCCCGGCCCTGGCCGCAGCCAAGCACTTCCGCCTGGCCAGCGATCATTTCCGCGACTACGCGACCAAATCCGCGGACCTCTATTTCAAGACCGAGACACCTGCGGACAAGCATATGCTCAACCATCTGGCCTCCGTGGCCTCCATCTACGCCGAGAAGGCCAACACCCTGGCCAATCTGGTGGACATCGCGGAGCATATGACCGCCAAGCGGGACCGGGTGTACGTGGCCGAGCGCATCCAGGACTTCCGGCGCCAAAACGCCCTGTCCCTGCCCCAGGACATCAAGCTCCTTTCCGATCTGGTGGAAGCCCAGGAAAACCAGGACATCCGCTCCCTCGGCACCCGCATCGTCACCGAGATGCGCGTGTTCGCCCGCAACGTCGAGAATCTCTAACCACCCGGGACCAAGGTACGCCATCCCGGGCCGGGCCGGACCGATGCGTCGGCGCTACCGGCAACGCGGTTGCACCCCGCCGGCCTTCGGCGAACGCCACGGCGGTCTTCCGCAGGCAAGCCCCTATTCGGTGCCGGCGGCCGGGCCGGCCACGCCTTGGCGCGGCAGGGGATGGTCGGGGAACTCCACGGTCACCCGTTCGATGTTGTCCGCCCGGGCCTGGGCCTGGGCAATGGACACGGCCAGGACATGGCCGCCACGGGTCCGATCCTTGGACAGGAAATGGAAATGCCAGCCGGTGGGCGAAAGCCCCGGCGCCGAGGGCGGGGAGTAGACGCCGACCATGGTGCCGGAAATCTGCTCCAGCGGGAAAAGACGCTGGCCCTTGATGGCGTCGGCCAGGGTCGGCCAGGGCTTGGGCTGGGCCGGCACGCTGCGGGCCGTCAGCCGGCTGAAGGTCCCATCCACCCGCACGACATAATAGCGGGCCGGATCGGCCAGCTTGGCCATGAGCGCCGCCTTGAGCCCGTCCAGGTCCAGGCCGTCCACCGCCCCGAGATCGCGCGTCCCCTTGAAAAAAACCACGTCGGCATAGGGCGTCTTGGCCTCGGGCCGCGCGGCATGGACGCTGCCGTCGCTTTTGACCTGGTAAAAGCCCCCATCCAGGGCCACCATCTCGCCGTCGAGATCCACGAAGGTGCCGAGGCCGAAATCCCCATGGCGGGCCAGATCGGCAAAGGTCGTCTTGCCTTCGTAAAGCCCGGCCGACAGGGCCTCGATGGTGGACACCTGATAGAGGTCCACGGCCTGGACCGGCCCGGCCAGCACCAGACAAGCAAAAAAGACCAGCGCGGCCAACCGGACGCGACGGAACACACAGCACATGGGGACCTCCTTGGTTTAGTCCAATCCGGTTTCCGGGTCCGGTTCCCCGGCCAGAAAGCGGCGCACCACGGGATCGGTCGCGGCCATGATCGCCTCGGGGCTGCCCTCGAAGACGATGCGACCGCCGTCGAGCATGGCCACATGGCCGGCCACCGCGAACACGTCCGGGATGTCGTGGCTGACGAGCAGGGCCGTGAAGCCGAACCGGCGCCGGGATTGGTCGATGAGCGACAGCACCGCCGCCTTGCGGATGGGGTCGAGCCCGGTGGTGGGCTCGTCGAACAGCACAAGCCGGGGTTCGGTAACCAGGGCCCGGGCCAGGGCCACGCGTTTTTGCATGCCCCCGGAAAGCTGGGAAGGATATTTGGACAGGGTCGGGAGCAGTTCCAGGCGCTCGGCCATGCTCCCCACCCGCTCGGCCACGGTGGACTCGGGCAGGCGTTCGGTTTCGCGCAGGGGCAAGGCGATGTTGTCGCACACGGTCATGGAATCGAACAGGGCCATGTTCTGAAACATGTAGCTGCATTGGCGGCGCAAGGCCCGGCGCTCGGCCCGGGTCATGGCCGACAGGGATTCGCCTTGGAACAGGATGTCCCCGGAGTCCTGGCCGAGCAGGCCGATGATGTGCTTGAGCAGGACGCTTTTGCCCTCACCGGACTTGCCGATGACGGCCGTGACCTCGCCCTCGGGCACGGTCATGTCCACGCCGCGCAGCACGGGTTGGCCCGCGAAGGCCTTGGTCAGGCCCCGAATTTCAATCATGGTTTGCGTCATGGCTTCCGGTCCCGGTCGAGACCGGGGTCACCTTGACCGCATTCGCGCCCAAAAGCAAGGCCCGCAGGAGTGTTAGGCCTTTGCCGCGACCTCGGCCTGGGGCAGCCCGAGCGGCGCCCGCCGATCGCGCACGTAGGAATTGCCCGGCTTGGACTTGGCGAACTTTTTCACGGCCGCCGCCCGGGCCCCGAGCTCGTCCATGGCCACAGGCACGGCAAAGGCGCAGTCGATGACGCCCATTGACACGGTCAAAAGCTCGAACCGCCCTACCCGGCCGTCGCGGCCCTGGCCCTCCACATACCCCCGCTCCCGGTCCTCGGCCGAGTACAGGGCCGGCGAGGCCGCGGCAAACGCGTCGATGGCCGTCTGGCAAAGCCGGTCCACGGACTCGCCCCGGCACAGCAGGACGAAATCGTCGCCGCCCACATGGCCCAGGAAATCGTCCTCGTCGCCGTGAGCCGACAAGGCCTCGCCGAGGATGCGGGCCGTGAGCAATATGGCCTTGTCGCCGTCCTTGAAGCCGTAGACGTCGTTGAACACCTTGAAATTATCCAGATCCACGTAAACGAGGCTGGTCGGCGTCCGGGTGGCGGCCCGGCGGGCGATCTCGCGCTCAATGGCCACGTTGCCGGGCAGACCGGTCAGGGGATTGGCGCCCTTGGCCATCTCCACCTGGACACAGGCCAGGGCGTCGAGGATCTTTTGCACCGACACCATGCCCGTGAGCCGGCCCCGGCAGGTGACCAGGATCGGATCGTAGAGCTTGTCCCGATCCCGGGCCATGGCCGCCTGGGCCGCCACTTCCACGGGCGTGTCCCACTCCACGGCGAGCGGCGAGGCATCCATGATACGGGTTACCTCCCGGCGCAGGAAAAGGGACAAGCCGTATTGGGTGCTGAGCAACCGGTCCAGATGATGGCTCATGACCAGGCCCTCGGGCCGGCCGTCGCGCACCACGGCCACGGCATGGGCCACGCCGTTGGCGTCGAAGAACTGCTTGACCTCCCCCACCGAAGCCTGGGCGTCCACCACCTGGGGGCGGTCGGCCAGGTCGTGGATGGGCGAGGCGCACTTGAGTCCGCCCGAGACCAGGCCGGCTCCGGCGGCCAAGGCGGCCCGGACCGCGTCGGACAAGGCTTCGGGCGTCTCCGCCGGCCGGCCCAGGAAAAAGCCCTGGCCGAAATGCACCCCCAGACGAATCAGGCAGACCAGTTCCGCCTCGGTCTCGATGCCCTCGGCCACCATGCGGCAGCCGACCTTGTCGGCGAAGGTGAGCAGGGTTTCGATGAGCGCCCGCTTGACCGGATTGGTGTCGATGCCGCGCACGAGGGACATGTCGAGCTTGATGAAATCGGGCCGGATCTCGGCGATGGAGGCCAGGCCCGAATAGCCCGTGCCCACGTCGTCCACGGCCACGCCGTAGCCGGCAGCCCGGTAATGGTCGAGGGTGCGGTGGAACAGGTTGAAATCCTTGACGCTATGGCGCTCGGTAATCTCCAGCACCACGTTGCGCGGCTCCATGCCGTACTTGTCGAGCAGCCGTCTCGTCTCGCCCGGAGTGAAGGCCGGATCGAGCAGGGTGCGGGGATGGACGTTGCAAAAAAGCCGCCCGGCCTGGCCGCGACCGGCAAAGCCCTGGATGGCCGCCTCGCGGCAGACCTTCTCCAAGGCGAAAATAGCCCCGGCCTCCTCGGCGAAATCAAAAAGCATGGCCGGGGATTCCAGGGCGCTGCCGGCCGGTCCCCGGGCCAGGGCCTCGTGGGCGAACACTTGGGCCCCGCGCAGGGTGACGATGGGCTGGTAGACCGAGCGCAGATGGCCGAGTTCCAAAATCTCGCGAAACTCGCGCAGCATGGGCGATGCGCCCCGGCCGCCCTTGCGGGCAAGCCTGGCGGCCTCGGCCAAGGCGGCGGCCAGGGCCTGGTCGAGCCCGTTCACCCCCTGGCTGATGATCGGGGCCGCGCCGGCCCTTATTTCCGGCTCCTGGCCGGTCAGGCGGATGGCCTCGGCCCGCAACCGACCCCGGGTCTCCAGACGCAAGGCGGCGCAGGCCCGGTCCACGTCTTCCAGGGCGCCCGTATTGCCCCCGGCCAGAACCAGCACCCGGCTCGGCTCCAACCGTTCCACCAGGCACACCGGCAACCCGGACAGACGCTGGGCCACCACCCGGCGCAACTCCCGCTCCATGGCCTCGGCCAGGGCCGTGGCCACCTCGGGACGAAACAGTCGGCGCAATAAAATGAAATCGTGGATCTCGAAGAGCATGACGCACAGGGCGCCGCCCAAACCCACATGGCTGGCGACCTGGACCCGGCGTTGCCCGGCCAGGAATTCGGGAAAGAGCCGACGCTCCCCCATGCCGCCTTCCGGAATGAAACGCTGCTCGAAACGCGGTGTAAACTGCATAATAGTCCTTAACATGGGGCGCTCCCGGGTGTGGCCCAGGCCGTCGGCCTGGCCGATGGACCAGGCGGCGGCACCATGCCGTATCAGATGGGGAGCTTGGCCGCGCAGTTCCGACTTTTCCGTGACGGTTCGGTGACAACAAGACTCTATCGTTGGGCGCGGCTCTGGAGTATAAAGCCTCCATGCATGCCGCCACCGTCATTGTGGGCGCCGGCATCCTGGGTTTGACCCTGGCCCGGGAACTGGTGACCCGGGGAGCCCGCGACCTCGTGCTCCTGGACAAGGAGTCCGGGCCGGCCCGCCATGCCTCGGGCCGCAACAGCGGCGTGCTCCACGCCGGCATCTACTACGCCCCGGACAGCCTGCGGGCCAAAACCTGCCTGGCCGGCAACCGCCTCATGAAGGCCTATTGCCGGGAGCGCGGCCTGCCTCTGCACGAATGCGGCAAGGTCATCGTCACCCGCGCCCCCGAGGAAATCTCCGGCCTGTTCGCCCTGCGCGACCGGGCCGTGGCCAACGGCACCCCGGTTTCGGTCCTGGACAGCCGCGAGCTGGCCGCCATCGAGCCTCACGCCAAGACCGTGGACCGGGCGCTTTTTTCCCCGGAAACGGCCGTGGTCGACCCCATGGCCATCTGTACCGCCCTGGCCGCGGACCTCGCCGCCTCGGGCCGGGTGCGCATCCTGTGGAACACCCGGGCCATCGGTCCCAAGGGACCGGGCGTGCTCGCCACCTCGGCCGGGGACATCACCTACGACAAACTCGCCAACGTGGCCGGAGCTTATGCCGACAGGCTGGCCAAGGCCTATGGCCTGGGCGCGGGCTACCAGCTCGTGCCGTTCAAGGGCGTGTACCGCAAGCTCTCGCCCCAGGCGGCCCATCTCGTGCGCGGCAACGTCTATCCCGTGCCCGATCCACGCAATCCCTTCCTCGGCGTGCATTTCACGCGCGGGGTCACGGGCGAGGTGGCCATCGGCCCGACCTCGATTCCGGCCTTCGGCCGGGAGAACTACGGCATTCTCGCGGGTCTCGACGCCGAAGCGCCTTCGATCCTGTGGCGCGACGCGGTGCTTTTCGCCGTCAATCCGGGATTCCGGTCGGTAGCTTTGAGTGAGCCGCGCAAGTACCTGTTCAGCCAGTTTTTCGCCGACGCTTCACGCCTGCTGCGAAACCTGTCCCCAGGCGACGTCGCGCCCTCGGCCAAGGTCGGCATCCGGCCCCAGCTCGTGGACATCCGCCAAAACCGCCTGGTCACGGATTTCGTTCTCGAATCCGGCCCGCGCGAACTCCATGTACTCGGGGCCATCTCCCCGGCCTTCACCTCCTCCATGGCCTTCGCGCCCTGGCTGGCCGACCGGCTGTAACGTCCCGGTCACCAGCCCGCCCCATGTGTTTCCCTTTCGCTGTTGCATAAAAACCGATTCCGGGTATCATGTTCTGCAATCGGATTTTTTTGTCCCGGCCACCTCCGGTCGCACCACGAGCCAGGAAGCCTGTCCATGTCCGCAACCGCCGCTTACATTCCCCTGGCCCAGCCGTTTTCTCCCTGGGAGCCCGAAGCCCTGGCCCTGCTCGTCTATGCCACCGTCGTACTCGGACTCATGGCCGCCATCCTCTTCCTCTCCGGGTTCCTGACCCGGCGGGCGCCGAATCCGAACAAGCAACGCCCCTACGAATGCGGCATTCTGCCCACCGGCGACGCCCGATTTCCCTATCCGGTGCCGTTTTTCCTCATGGCGGTGTTTTTCCTGCTCTTCGACGTGGAAACCGCCTACATCCTTGCCTTTGCCGTGGCCTGGGACAGCCTGGGGCTGCCCGGCTATTTCCGGCTGGCCGTGTTCGTCGTCGTGCTCGGGCTGGGGCTGGCCTATGCCTGGCGCAAGGGCGCGCTCGACTGGACCGAGGAGGACGGATTGTGACCGGTTTGCCCGCGGCCGTCTTTTCCCCGGCCGACGCCATCATCAACTGGGCGCGCAAAAACAGCCTGTGGCCGTTTTTCTTCGGCCTGTCTTGCTGTTTCGTGGAGGAAGCGACCGCCTGGGGCCCGCGCTACGACATCGCCCGCTTCGGTTCGGAAGTGTTTCGGGGCTCGCCGCGCCAGGCCGACGTGCTCATCATTTCGGGCACGATGTTCAAAAAGGTCGCCCCGGTGGCCTTGCGGCTCTACGAGCAATTAAGCGACCCCAAGTGGGTCATCTCCATGGGATCGTGCAGCAATTCCGGGGGCATGTACGACGTGTATTCCGTGGTCCAGGGCTCGGACCAGATCCTGCCCGTGGACGTGTACATCCCGGGCTGTCCGCCCCGGCCCGAGGCCCTGTTCGACGGCTTGCTGCTGCTCCAAAAAAAGATCGCCGCCGGGGAAAAGCCCACCCGGCCGGTGCTGCATCTGCCCGGCGGCAGCCAGGGCGGACGCACCGACCATCTGGTCGACGGTCTGACCAAATGCCGCGACACGCGCGGGCCGGGCATGGCCGGCATCCCCATCCGGGGCACGGACGCCACCGAACCACAGTTTCGGGATTCCCGGGCCCGGTATGTGTGGACGCCCCCGGCGCCCCGGCTCGCTGCGCGCCCGGACCAGGAGGCGGTGACGGCCGATCTGGCCGCCACCTTCGGCGACGCCGTGCAACCCGTGCCCGGCGCCTGCGACATGCCGACCTATGTCGTGACACCTGAGCGCCTCCCCGAGGTGCTGGCCCATCTCAAGTCCCAGTCCCCCACCCGCTTCGAGCGGCTGGAGGACCTGACCGCCCTCGACGAGACCGCCCGAGCCCACCGGCCCGGACACGACGCCACCGTGGTCTATACCCTGACTTCGCTTTCCACCCCGGGCACGGTGCGGCTCAAATGCCCGCTCCCGAGCCTCGACGCGGCCATGCCCACGGCCACGGGCGTCTGGCCCTCGGCCGACTGGTACGAACGCGAGGCGGCCGAGATGTTCGGACTGACCTTCACCGGCCACCCGGACCCCAGGCGGCTGCTCACCCACCGGGACTGGATCGGTCATCCCCTGCGCAAGGCCTACGAGGGCCGGGCGACCAACATGCCGCCCTTCACCCGGGCCGAGGCCGAGCGCCTCGAACCGGTGGACGCAAGGGAAATCCTCGGGCCACAAGCCGATGCCGGCGATTACCTGCTCAATTTCGGCCCCCACCACTACGCCACCCACGGCATCCTGCGTTACGTGCTGGCCCTTCGCGGCGAGCGCATCCGGGCCGTGGGCCTCGACATCGGTTACCACCACCGGGGCGTGGAAAAAATCGGCGAACGCCAAACCTGGCACCAGTTCATCCCCTACACCGACCGGGTGGACTACCTGTCCGGCGCGGCCAACAACCTGTCCTATGTCACGGCCGTGGAAACACTGGCCGGCATTGCCGTCCCGCCCCGGGCGGCCTGGGTCCGGGTCCTGCTGGCAGAACTGTTCCGGCTGTCCAACCACTTGATGTATTTCGGCACCTTCCTCCAGGACCTCGGCATGATGAGCCCGGTATTTTACGGGCTGCGCGAACGGGAAATGGTGCTCGACATCGTGGAGATGATCACCGGCGGCCGGCTGCACCCGGCGTGGCTTCGCATCGGCGGCCTGGCCACGGACCTGCCCGAGGGCTGGAAGGAACGCATCGACGCCTTCGTCAAGATATTCCCGTCGCGCCTCAAGGAATACCACGCCGGGGTGACCAAGAACCCCATCGTCAAGGCCCGCTGCCAGGGCATCGGCGCCTTCACGAAAGACCAGGCTGTGGATTGGGGCGTGACCGGCCCCAACCTGCGGGCCACGGGGCTTGCCTGGGACCGGCGCAAGACCCTGCCCTACGGCGCCTACCCGGAATTTGACTTCGACATCCCGACCGAAACGGCCGGGGACTGCTATGCCCGCTATCTCGTGCGCATGGCCGAGATGGGAGAGAGCCTGCGCATCATCGAACAGGCGGCGCGCACCATGCCGGGCGGCCGCTATGTGACGGCCGACGCGCGCTACGGCCTGCCCGAAAAAAAAGCAGCCCTCACCGACATCGAAAGTCTCATCCACCATTTCGTGAACGTGACCCGGGGCCCGCGCCTGCCCGCAGGCGAAGCCTACGCCGCCACCGAAGCCCCGCGCGGCGAACAAGGCTACTACCTCGCAAGCGACGGCGGCAACCACGCCTACCGCCTGCGCATCCGCACCCCGGGGTTTGCCAACATCCAGGCTCTGCCGCTTTTGGCCAGGGGCGCCCGGATCGCCGATTTCGTGGCCATCCTGGCCTCGTATGACTACATCTTACCGGATATCGATCGATGACAGTGCATTGGAAGAGCCTCCGGCGGCCCGGGATGGGCGTTGCCCCTCCCGGGACCCACCCCACCGGGGGGATCATCTCCCCGGCCCCCTGCGACGGAAAACGAAAAGGCCCTGGCGATACACTGCCAGGGCCTTTTTTATCGGGGTGGTCCAGGAGGCGTTCCCCTTCCCCGCTAATCCTCGATGCCGTTACGGTCGTCGAGGACGCGTTTGGTCTTGCCGCAGCTGCGGGGCAGGCTGCCGGGCGGCAGGATTTCCACCCAGCCGCGCACGAGCAGGTGTTTGCGCAGTTCGATGGAGATGGCTTCGGACAGGTTCTGGTCCAGGTCGTGGGAGGCCACGGCCTTGCGTTCCACCTTGACCACCATCTGGTCGCGGCCTTCCTTGCGCAAAAGCCTTATCTGGAATTCGCTGTCCACGTCGCGGAACCCTTCGAGGACGCTGGCGATCTGGCCGGGGTAGATGTTCACGCCCCGGAAGATGAACATGTCGTCGGAGCGGCCGAGGATCTTGTCGTGGCGCGGCAGCCTGAGCCCGCACGGGCAGTCGCCGGGCAGCATCCGGGTCAGGTCGCGCGTCCGGTAGCGGATCAGCGGCACGGCTTCCTTGGCCAGGCTCGTGACGACCATTTCGCCCACTTCGCCCGGCCCGACCGGCTGCAAGGTCGTCGGGTCGAGGATCTCCAGGATGTAGTAGTCGGCCCAGTAGTGGATGCCCTGGTGGGCCGTGCATTCGAGTCCCATGCCCGGGCCGTAGAGCTCGGTCATGCCGGAGATGTCGAAGCTGTGCTCCACGCCGAGCCATTTTTCGAAGCGCCGGCGCATCTTGGCCGTGTGGGTCTCGGCGCCGAAAATGATTTTTTTGAGGCCGATGCGCTTGATCATGTCGCGCTTTTGCACTTCCTCGGCCATGAGCAGGGCCATGGAGGCGGTGGCGCCGAGGCAGGTGGGGCGCAGATCCTCCAATAACTGGAGGTGGATTTCCATATTGGCCGGTCCGACCGGCACGGCCATGGCGCCGAAGCGTTCGCAGCCGAGCTGGAATCCGGCCCCGGCCGTCCACAGGCCGTAGCCCACGGCGATCTGCACCCGGTCAAGGGTGGTCAGGCCCGCCAGCTCGTAGCACCGGGCGAACAGGTTCTGCCAGGAGTCCAGGTCGCGGGCGGTGTAGGCCAGGATTTTGCGTTTGCCCGTGGTGCCGGACGAGGCGTGGATGCGGACCACCTGCTCCTCGGGGACCGAGAGCAGGGGCAGGGGATAACCCTGGCGCAGGTCTTCCACGGTGGTCAGGGGCAGCCGGGTCAGATCGTCCAGGGTCAGGGACTGGCCGGGCTCGTAGCCCATGGCGGCCAAGCGTTCGCGGTAAACCGGGGAACCGGCGAAGGCGTGCCGGACGGTCCAGTTGAGGCCCTCGGTTTGCCGGGCGGCCAGGGCTTCGTGGGAAAGATCGGGGAGAAAACGGTAAGGGGTCATGGCAAGGCTCCGGGATGGCGAGATCGGTGGGGGGTCTTACCCGAAAACCGCGATAAAGAAAACGCCCGTGACCATGATAAGTGCCCCGGGGAGCCGATGGAGCACATCGGGCTCCCGGAAAAAGGCCGCTCCGATGAGTACCGCGAACACGATGCTCAGGCGTTTGACCGCGATGACATAGGAAACCATGGTCAGGGGCAGGGCGTGCATCTGGCAGACGAGTCCCACCGCTTCCAGGAAGCCGGCGGCCACAAGCCAGCCCGGCATCCGCCCGATCTGGGCCCGTACGTTGCGGGCATGGCGCAGCATGAGCGGCAGCAGGCCCAAGGCACTGACCGTATAGACCGCGGCGATCCAGACCCGGGGCGAGGATGCGCGCAATCCGAGCTTGTCCACATTGGCCCCCACGCTCCAGATGGCGGCCACGAGCAGCATGAGTCGGGCAAAGCGATTGGTCCAAAGGGCCCGCACCGGCCCCCAGAACCCCTTGCGTCGCTCGCGCAGGTTGAGGACATACGAGCCCACGACCACGCACAACAAGCCGCCGACTCCGGCCGGGGACGGGAATTCGCCCAGGGTCAGCGGCGAGGTCACGAGCAGAAACAGCGGCGTGAAGGCCAGCATGGGCAAGGTCAGGGACATATCGCCACCCTTGAGGGCCTTGCCGTACAAGGCGAAGGTCACAACGCCGAGCAGCCCGCCGATGGCCAGGATGATCCAGAATTCCCCGGCCAGGACCGGAAAGGGTTCCAGCCCTGCGGCCACCCAGAAAAAACAGGCCGCGAGCGTACTGTAGGCCGTGACCGCCACCACGGCGTCCATCTCGCCCAGGCAGCGTTTGAGACAGGCATCCTTGACCGCCTGGGTCAGGGCCGTGGTCAGGGAAAGCCAAAACCAGAGCATGGCGCCGCCGTATCGTCGGAGTCGGCCCCGCGGCCGCCGTTCGGCACCGTACAGGCCGGCGCC
>JAWRKJ010000073.1:0-15358 GCA_040307025.1 Desulfovibrionaceae bacterium
CTCCGCCTTCCCGGCCCGGTCCGGATTACAGCGTGGCCTTCTCTTCCACGGATTCGAAGGCCTCGATGACGTCGCCGACCTTGATGTCGTTGAAGTTTTCCAGGCCCACGCCGCATTCGTAGCCCTTGGTCACTTCCTTGACGTCGTCCTTGAAACGCTTGAGCGATGTGAGCTTGCCGGTATAGACCACCACGCCGTCGCGCACCAGCCGCACCCCGGCATTGCGGGTGAGCTTGCCGTCGAGCACGCCGCAGCCGGCCACGACGCCGACCTTGGGCACGCTGAAGGTGTCGCGCACCTCGGCCTGGCCCAGGTACTGTTCCCGGATGACCGGGGCCAGCATGCCGGACATGGCGTCCTTGATCTCGCCCACGAGCTTGTAGATAATGTCGTAGAAACGGATGTCCACGCTTTCGCGCTCGGCCATTTCCTTGACCTTGATGGTCGGGCGCACGTTGAAGCCGATGATGATGGCGTCGGAGGCCGAGGCCAGCAGGATGTCGGACTCGGTGATGGCGCCGGCACCGGTGTGGATGATCTCGACCTTGACCTTTTCCGTGGACAGCTTGTGAAGGGCATCGGTGATGGCTTCAAGGGAGCCCTGCACGTCGGCCTTGAGCACGAGATTCAAGGTCTGTGCCTCGGCATCGGGCCGGCTGGCCAGGAAGGTTTCGAGCGTGACCTTGGACGCCTTGCCGAGTTCGCGTTCGCGCTGCTTGACGGCGCGGGCGTCGGCAATGCGGCGGGCGACCTTTTCGTCCTCGACCCCGACGAACTCGTCGCCGGCCTCGGGCACGCCCTCGAAGCCCTGGACCTCGACCGGGATGGCCGGTCCGGCCTGTTTGATCTTGCGGCCCTGGTCGTCGAAGACGGCCCGGACCCGGCCGGAGAACACGCCGCAGACAAAGGCGTCGCCCTGGTGGAGCGTGCCCTCTTGGATGAGCATCGTGGCCACCGGGCCCCGGCCCTTGTCCAGGCGGGCTTCGACGATGTGGCCGCGCGCCCGCTTGTCCGGGTTGGCCGAAAGCTGGAGCACCTCGGCCTGCAAAAGGATCATTTCGAGCAGCTCGTCCAGGCCGATTTTCTGCTTGGCCGAGACGTTGGCGAAGATGGTGTCGCCACCCCATTCCTCGGGCACGAGCCCCAGTTCGCCCAGTTCGCGCTTGACACGATCCGGGTTGGCGTCGGGCTTGTCGATCTTGTTGACGGCCACCACGATGGGCACGCCGGCAGCCCGGGAGTGGTTGACCGCCTCGCGGGTCTGATCCATGACGCCGTCGTCGGCGGCCACGACCAGGACCACGATGTCCGTGACCTGGGCGCCGCGGGCGCGCATGGCGGTAAAAGCCTCGTGACCGGGGGTGTCGAGGAACACAATGTCGCCCCGGGCGGTGCTCACGTGGTAGGCGCCGATGTGCTGGGTGATGCCGCCGGCCTCGCCCGAGACCACGTTGGTGGCCCGGATGGCGTCAAGCAGCGAGGTCTTGCCGTGGTCGACGTGGCCCATGATGGTCACGACCGGCGGACGGGGCTTCAAGTCCTCGGGCTTGTCCGCCTCGGAGGCGATGAGATAGTCGTCCTCGGAAAAACCGAATTTTTCCACTTCGAAGCCGAACTCCGACGCGGCCAGGGTGGCGGTCTCCACGTCCAGGGACTGGTTGATGGTGACCAGCGCGCCGAGCCCGAGCAGGACCTTGATGAGATCCTGTGCCTTGGCGCCCATCTGGCGAGCCAGGTCGGAGACCCGGATGGTCTCCTCCATGCGGATCTTGCGCTTGGCCGCCTTCATGGTCTGGGAGCCGGCATCGATCTTGGTGGGCAGGAAGTCGTCGCGGGTTTTCTTGCGCTTGAACTTGGAGCCCATGCGGCCGCCGGTGCGGTCCTGGATATCGCCCACCTTTTTCTTGCCGCCCTTGCCGGCGCCCAGGCCGTTCTTGCGCCGGTCGTCCTCGCTGCCCTGGGAGGTGAATTCCACCACCCGGCGATCCTTCTTGCGTTTTTTCGAGGCGTCGTCGGTCGGCGGCACCGGGGCGCCGGGCACGGGTCGGCCAGCCGGACGCGGCGCGCCGCTGCCCGGGGTGTAGCGCGGAGCGCCGGGACCGCCGGGACGGCCGCCAGCCGGACGCGGGGCCTCGCCGGACGGGCGGGCGGGCTCGCGGGCCGGTTCCTTTTTCGGATCGGGCATGGAAATGATGCGGACCTTGGGCACGGAAGGCTCGGGCCGGCGGGGCTTCTTGCGTCGCTTGTCCGCGGCGTCACCCTGGGCCTCGGCGGAGCCGGCAGGGGGCGTCGGCGCGGTTGCACCGGTCTCGGTCCCGGAAGGCGCGGCCGGGGCAGCGGTTGCCGGCGTGGTCGGCACCGGTTCGGCGGAGCCGGTTGCCTCTGTCGGAACCGGAGCCTCGGGTTCGGCCGGCTCGGCGGGTTCGTCGCTCGCCACGGTTGCGACCGTCTCCGGTTCGGCCGGCGTCGGCGCGGCGCCCTCGAAGGCGGGCGCCTCGGCGGCTTCGAACGCGGTTTCGACCGTCGCGGACGGTTCCGGGGCCACAGGGCTTTCGGGTTGGGGCTGGGCCTCATCTGCGGCTGTCACCGTGGCTTCGGGCGCGGACGTCTCGGGCTGGGCCGGCGGCGTGGCCGGACGGATCACCCGGACCGTGTCCCGAATCTCGGGCGCGGCGGCCTCGACCGCGGGTTCGAGCTCGGGCTCTGCAACCGGCGTGGGCTCGGGTTGCCCGGGAGCGGCGGCCTCGGGAGCGGGTGCCTCGGGAGCGGCCGGTTGGGGTGGCGCCACCTTGCGGCGGCGGACAATGACTCCGGGCTGTACCTCGGTGTCGATCACCTGGGTATGCCCGGATTGTCCCTGGCGCACACGGGCCCGCACCTGGGCGGCTTCCTCGTCGGTGAGGGTGCCAAGCTGGCTTTTGACCTGGATGCCGAGCTCACGCAGGATATGGAGTATATCCTTGTTGCTGAGCCCGAGATCCTTGGTAATGTCCTTGATTCTGATCTTGTTCACCTTGACCCCCCCCTCCGGCACCTGGACCGCCCGGAGTATTTCGAAAATTTCTCGGCGCATGCGGGGTTTGCGCAGAGATAGTGCCCCCGTCCGGGCAGTGTGGCCCGGGGATCGGGCACGAGACCACCCTCCGGCTCGAGCACATGCCGGAGCAGGGCGGTCTTGGGAAAACGTTCCCGGCAGATCACGCACATACGCACGGGGACGTCTGGGCGGTTGGGCTGTTCGCTACGCTTCATCCGTTGGTATCCGTCTCCGGGGCCTCGGGGACTTCCGGGTTTTCCGGGTTTTCCGGGGCCGGCGTCACGTCTTCGCCATCGTCCTCGGCGACCGCGGGTGCGGTCTCCTCGACGGCCGTGGCGCCCATGAGTTTGAGGGCCGCGCGCAAGTCGTCGCGCTTGGACGGCGTCATGCCGGCGATGGCATCGATGGCCTCGTCGGGCGCGCCGGCCAGTTGTTCCATGGTGGTGAACCCGGCGGCCAGGATGTTGTCCACCGGGATTTCGGCCACGCTGGCCAACTGCTCCAGGAACTTCTTGGAGGCGTTGACTTCGCGGAAGCGCGATTCAGTGAAAATATCTATTTTCCAGCCGAGAAGTTTCGCGGCCAGTTTGACGTTTTGGCCCTTGCGGCCGATGGCCAGGTTGAGCTGGTCGTCGGAGACAACCACTTCCAGGGCTTTTTCGTCCTCGTCCACGGAGATGCGGGTGACGCGGGCCGGGGACAGGGCGTTGGCGGCGTAGGTGGCGATTTCGGGATTCCAGACCACGATGTCGATGCGTTCGCCGCGCAGTTCCTGGACGATGTTCTGGATGCGCGAGCCGCGGATGCCGACGCAGGCGCCCACCGGGTCCACGTCGCGGTCCTTGGAGATGACCGCCACCTTGGCCCGGGAACCGGGATCGCGGGCCACGCCCACGATTTTCACCGTGCCGTCGGAGACCTCGGGCACCTCGCGGGAGAAAAGCGCCTTCATGTAGTCGGCGTGGGTGCGCGAGACGATGATCTGGGGGCCGCGCCCGGAAGGCAGGACTTCGATGATGTAGGCCTGGACCCGGTCGCCGCGCTTGTAACGCTCGCGGGGGATCTGCTCTTCCTTGGGCAACAGCGCCTCGGTGCGGCCGAGGTTGATGATCCAGCCGGACCGGTCGCGGCGCTGGATGATGCCGGAAATGATCTCGCCCTTGCGGTCCTTGTACTCCTCGTAGATGATCTCCTGCTCGGCGTCGCGCATGCGCTGGATGATCACCTGCTTGGCCGACTGGGCGGCGATGCGGCCGAGGTTTTCCACGGCCAGCTTGAAACCCATCTCGTCTTCCAGAACCACGTTGGGATCGATGGCCTGGGCATCGGACAGGCAGATCTCCACCGCCGGATCGGCCACGTCGTCGTCCTCCACCACGACTTTGAACTGATAGACCTCGATCTCGCCCTGTTCGTCGTTGTAGCTGACCTCGACATCGAGGTTCTCACCGTACTTGCGGATGACCGACGAGCGTACGGCCTCCTCCAGGGTATCGACCAGCAAGTCACGGTCGATGCCCCGGTCCTTGCTGATCTGATCGATGGCTTTCTTCAGGTCCGTCATGGGGTTACCTCCGAGGTGCCGGACGATGCGCCGCCTCCGGCCCCTCCTTCGGAAATGGCGTCAAAGGCGGGGATGAGGCGAATGGAGTCCGTCTCATCGAAATCAAACGAAAAAAGGAAGGCCTTGGGGCCCGGGTCCACGTTCACGGTCAGCCGGGAGCCGTCCACGGCGGTAAGCTCCCCCCGGAAGCGTTTGCGACCCTGCTGGGGAACGGTCAGTTTGGCCTCGACGGTGCGGCCGATGAAGGGCGCGAGTTGGCCTGGCGCGAAAAAATGGCGGCCAAGCCCCGGGGAGGAAACCTCCAACACATAGGGTTCGTGGAAAACATCTTCCACATCGAGCAGGGCCGACAAGCGGCGGCTGACGGTGGCGCATTCGTCCACGGTCACCCCCTGCCGTTCGGGGGTCCGAGGGGTGTCCGGGGCAAGGTCGAGGTACAGGCGCACCAGCTGGCGTCGGCCCGACTGGGCCATCTCCACGCCCCACAGGCAAAGACCCATGGAGGCGAGACAGGGAGCGACAAGCTCCGAGATTTTTTGCGTCACGGCGCTCTTTTGGTGCATGGCATCCTTTGTCAGCAAAAAAAAAGTGGACCGATCGTCAGGCCCACCTTGTCACGACAACCGTTCGGTTGGGAGACTCAGGTTTGGAGCGGGCGACGAGGATCGAACTCGCGACACCAAGCTTGGGAAGCTTGTACTCTACCAGCTGAGCTACGCCCGCTCGAAATGGAGGGAATATCATTCCACCGGGATTTGTCAAGCCGCAAAAGCGGCCCGGTGACTCGGAAGAGGACCCAAAGCGAGGCCGCATCGTCCCGGAGCCTGGCCTGGATGTTGCAAGCCTGGCAGCACGAGGAGGACCGCTACCATGGAAATGAGCATGTATAGCGCGCTTTTCGGGGCCCTCTCCACGGAAATGCGACTGAACGTCTCCGCCAATAATTTGGCGAACGTCAACACCACCGGTTACAAGCGGGATCGGGTGGCCTTCGAGGACACCTTCGCCCGTTTCGCCCATGATTACCATGTCGATCCGCGCACCAACCTGCGCCAGGATCCGATCTTCCCCCGGGCCGACCTCATCGCCAAGCCCAGGCTGGCCGAGCAGAAGATCGACTTCTCCCAGGGGCCGCTCACCATGACCGGCAATCCCTTGGATCTGGCCATCCAGGGACCGGGCTTTTTCAAGGTCCAAAACGGCGGCGCCACCTATTACACCCGAAACGGCGCCTTCCACCGCTCAGCCGACGGCCTGCTCGTCACCGACCAGAACAATCCCGTGCTCGGCAACGGCGGCACCATCGAGATCCCCGACGGCCGCAACTTCTCCATCGACGCCACCGGCGCCGTGTACGTGGACGGAGCCCAGGTGTCCCAGATCGACGTGGTGGCCGTGCAAAACCCTGACGCGCTCCAGAAATACGGCTCCAACCTCTACACCGCCGCCCAGGGCTCGACCATCCAGGAAGGGGCCATGGACGAGGGACAGACCCAGGTGGCCCAGGGTTTCCTGGAAAAGCCCAATGTCGAGGTGGTGGAGGAAATGGTGTCCATGATCGAGACCCAGCGGACCTTCGAGGCCTACCAGAAGGTCATTTCCGGCTCCAACGAGCTCGACACCAAGGCCATTCGCATGGGTACGGACAAGTCGTAGCCAAGCCTTCAAGGAGATAACCCGCCATGATGCGATCCCTCTGGACAGCGGCCACCGGCATGGTGGCCATGCAGATGCAGATAGACACCATGTCCCACAACCTGGCCAACGTGAACACCGTGGGCTTCAAAAAGAGCCGGGCCGAGTTCGAGGACCTCATGTACCAGACCCTGCAAGTGGGCGGCACCGAAACCGTGGGCGGCAACCGCCTGCCCACCGGTCTCCAGGTCGGCCTAGGTGTCAAGCCGACGACGGTGCACAAGTTCTTCACCCAGGGCGATCTGCAAAACACCGGCAACACGCTCGATGTGGCCATCCAGGGCGACGGCTTCTTCAAGGTCGACGTCAACGGCCGCGACCTCTACACCCGGGCCGGCTCGTTCAAGCTCAACCAGGACGGCACCATCGTCACGGCCAACGGCTATCCGCTCCAGCCCACCATCACCGTGCCCACGGCCACCAAGACCATCACCATCACGGAAAACGGCCACCTGACCTGCCTCGACCAGGACAGCAACGAATTGGCCGCGGCCGATATCCCGCTGTACACCTTCATCAACCCCTCGGGTCTCACGGCCGAGGGGCGCAACCTCTATTCCACCACCCAGGCCTCGGGCGACGCCCAGGAAGTGACCCCCGGCGACCAGAACGCCGGCACCCTGGCCCAGGGATTCCTGGAAATGTCCAACGTGGAGCTGGTGGACGAAATGGTCGGGCTCATCGTGGGCCAGCGGGCCTACGAGGCCAATTCCAAGGCCATCACCACGGCGGATGGCATGTTGCAGACCGCCGTCAACGTGAAGCGTTAAGCCGGAAGCGTCGGAGGATACCATGTTGCGTTGCCGCAGCCGCCTTGTCCCCGTTGCCGTAGCCCTTGGTCTGCTGCTCGCCGCCGCCTGGCCGGCTCGGGCCGCCTTGTGGCGGCTGGCCGTCAAGGAGGCCGCCTGCGCCGCCGGACCCCGGGTGCTGCTGTCCGAGATCGCCAGCCCCCAGGGCGACATGCCCCGGGAAGCCTGGCTCACTTTGGGCGCCACGCCGCTGTGGTATTCGCCCGAGGCCGTGGGCCGCCAGGTCGTGCTGCCGGCGGAAAAGGTCCTGCAAGGCCTGCGCTATTACCTGCGCGACGCGCCGGTGGAATTCGCGTTGCCGAACCAGACGACCCTCATGCGCGGCGGCCGGGTGCTTTCGGGCGAGGAACTGCGGTCCATGGCCGTCGAAGCCTTGACGCCCAAGGTCGAGGCCCTGGGCGCGGAAGCCCGGCTGGCCGGGGTCAACGTGCCGGAACATCTTTTCGTCGAGGACCGGGCCACGGACGTGACCGTGGAGTTCGGGGACCTGACCCCGGGCCGGTCCGCCTTCCGGTTCGTGGTAGCGGAAAACGGCAAGGTCCTGCGCAAGATCATGGCCGAGGCCACCATCGAGCAGTGGGCCCGGGTGCCTGTTGCCACCCGTCCCATCAATACCAAGGAACAGGCCGTGCCCCAGGTCTCCTTCGTCCTGGAGCGGCGCAGCCTGGTCGGCATCAAGGGCCGCGTCTTCGAGCCCGGCGACGGCAAGTGGCGGGCCCGGCACGGCATCAGCCAGGGCCAGATCATCATGGCCGACGACGTGGAACCCATGCCGCTGATTTTGCGCGGCGAGCAGGTCCGGGTGCTCTACGAGGGCCGGTCCCTGCGGCTGAGCCTTCTGGCCGAGGCCACGAGCGACGGCGCGGCCGGCGGCAAGATTACGGTGAAAAATCCCGCCAGCAACCGGGAAGTGGTGGGAGTGGTCCGGGACCGCAACACGGTGACGGTGCACTGAGTCCGCGACCGAGGAGCAAGGAAGCTATGAAGAATACACATTTTATCCCCCTGGCACTGGCCGCGCTGGTCCTGGCCGGGTGCACGGCGGCCACCAAGAAGCCCGTGCCCATGCCCCAGGTCACGCCATCGGTGCCCAAGGCCCCGCCACCGTCGGAAAATCCGGGTTCGCTTTTCAGCCAGTCCCAGCCCACGTTTCTGCTCGACGACACCCGGGCCCGGCGCATCGGCGACATTTTGACCGTCAACATCGTGGACACGTCCAAGTCCGACCTCAAGGCCGAGACCAAAAACGACAAGACGGCCAGTCAGAAGCTTGGCGTGGCCAACTATTTCGGCGCCGCCACCGTGGCCGGCAACCTGTCCGGCCAGCTCGGCGGCCCGGCCTTCGGCATGGTCGGCCGCACCGGTTCCACGCCCATCGTGAGCACCTCCACCGCGGACACCTTCCAGGCCAAGGGCGAGACCAAGCGCGAATCCGCGGTCACCGCCTCCATCGGCTGCCGCATCGTCAATATCCTGCCGGGCGGGGTCATGCAGGTGGAAGGCGCCCGCCAGACCCGGGTCAACAACGAAAACCAGATCATCGTGGTCAAGGGCTTGGTGCGGCCCATCGACGTCGGCCCCAACAACACCGTGGCCTCGACCCAGTTGGCTGATTGCCAGATCGAATACTACGGCGAGGGCGACCTGGCCGACCGGCAGCGCAGCGGCTGGCTGACCCGGCTGCTGGACAACGTCTGGCCGTTTTAAGGAACCTTGTCATGGAGCGTAAGGACATGCGCCCGAACATCGCACGGATCGCGGCACGCGCGCTTTTTCCGGCCGGCTTGGCCCTGGCGGGTCTGGTCCTGGCCCTGGCCGTCCTGGGGCCTGGTTCTGCCCAGGGCGCCCGCATCAAGGACCTGGCCCAGGTCTCGGGCAACCGCACCAACCAGCTCGTGGGCTACGGCCTGGTGGTCGGGCTCTCCGGCACCGGCGACAAGCGCGGCTCGGACTTCACGGTCCAGTCCATCTTCAACATGCTCGACAAGATGGGCGTGCGCGTGGACAAGGCCACCCTCAAGCCGAAAAACGTGGCCGCGGTCATGGTCACGGCGCAAATGCCGGTTTCGGCCAAGCCCGGTGGGCGGCTCGATGTGACCGTGTCCTCGCTTGGCGATTCGTCGAGCCTGCTTGGCGGGGTGCTGCTCGTCACGCCGCTCAAGGGCGTTGACGGCAACATCTACGCCATCGCCCAGGGATCGCTGCTGGTCGGCGGCGTCTCGGCCGGGGGGGCCGGCGCCTCGGTGTCGAAAAACATCACCACCGTGGGCATGATCCCGGGTGGGGCCAACGTGGAACGGGCCGTGCCCTTCTCCTTCAACGACCAGTCCGATCTGACCCTGACCCTGCGCTCGCCGGATTTTTCCACCGCCACCCGCATGGCCAAGCGCGTCAACGAATCCCTGGGCTCGGCCCTGGCCACGGCCGTGGACGCCGGTACCGTGCGCCTGGCCGTGCCGCCCGGGCACCAGGGCAACCTGACCCAGCTCGTGGCCTCCATCGAAAACATCCAGGTCACCCCGGACTCCCGGGCCCGGGTGGTGGTGGACGAAAAGACCGGCACCGTGGTGCTCGGCCAGAACGTCCAGATTTCGCCCGTGGCCGTCACCCAGGGCAACCTCCAGATCCAGATTCAGGAGTCGGCCGACGTGTCCCAGCCCATGCCGTTTTCCCAGGGCAAGACCGTGGCCACGCCCCAGACCAACATCGGGGTCAACGAGGAGAACCGCAAGCTCAAGATGATCGAGGGTGCCACGCTCCAGGAGTTGGTCGAGGGCCTCAATGCCCTGGGCGCCACGCCGCGCGACCTGATCAGCATCCTGCGCACCTTGCAGTCCTCGGGTGCCCTGGCCGCCGACCTGGAGGTCAACTGAGCATGAGCTTCACCTTGGACATGGGCGCCGACCTGCCCGCCAACGCCTCCCTGAGTGACGATGTGCAGCAGAAGCTGCGCATCGACGCGCTCAAGCGCAGCCTGGGCGGTACGCCGACCAAGGAAGCCAAGCTGCGCGAGGCCTGCCAGGGTTTCGAGTCGGTGTTTCTATCCAAGCTCTTTTCCGAAATGCGTTCCACCATCCCCAAGGACGGTCTGCTCCACGGCCAGTACGAGGAGCAGTACTATTCCATGTTCGACAAGGCCCTGTGCGACAAGATGGCCGAGTCCGGCGGCATCGGCCTGGCCGACATGATGTACCGGCAACTCAAGGGCCGGGTGCTCGGCAAGGGTGGCAACCAGGCTGGTCCGGGCGACGTGCTGCCGGCCAACCGCACCCTGGCCGCCCATCCGGCCGCGGACACCCTCCCGGTGTCCGGTCATGGCCTGCCGCCGCTGCGTTCGGGCGGCGTGCTCAACCAGGGACTTGTGCCGGGCCTGGGGCTCGCGCCCAGTCACATCCCGGCCGCGGACGACAGTGAAACGGCCGCCGCCACCCAGGCCGCCAAGGACATGACGGCGCCGGTCACCGGCCGCATCACCTCGGAATACGGTTGGCGCACGGACCCCTTCCGGGGCGACAAGGCCTGGCACGCGGGCATGGACATCGCCGCGGCCGAGGGCGACCCCGTGGCCGCCTGCTGGGGGGGGACGGTTGTTTTTGCCGGGGTCAAGAGCGGCTACGGCAATGTGGTCGAGGTGGAACATCCGGGTGGTTGGAAGAGTGTTTACGGGCACTTACGTCGTTTTACCGTGCGGGAGGGTGAACAGGTCGCCGCTGGCGGAAAAATTGCAGAGGTGGGCAGTACCGGGCGTTCCACCGGGCCGCATCTGCACTTCGAACTGCGGCGTGGGCAGGACACCGTGGACCCCGAGGCCGTGCTGGCCCAGGCCGGCCTGATCCAGGAAGGCCTGTAGGCAGGCGGTAAAGCAAGTTTTTTTGGGAGGACAACATGGTCAACGGAATCCTTGCCAATCTGGCGCGGCAAAAGCTGGCCATGGAACTTCTGGCGGCCTTGCTGGAGGAAGAATTTTCCCTGCTCACCGCCCGTGACACGGCCTCGGTCACCTCCCTCGAATTTTCCATCCAGGAATTGTTGCGGCAACTGGCCGTCGAACGCACGAGCCTGCGCCGGCAGTATGCCGGGACCGCCCCCAAGGCCCGGCGGCTGGCCGATCTGCTGGATCGGTTCGAGCCTGCCCCCCGGGCCCGGATCGAAGCCCTGCTTGCGGCCATCGACCGCATCGAGAAGCGCTGCTCCGGCCAGGCCACGCGGAATTACCGGATGGCCCTGGGACTTTATGACGTGGCCAAGAGCTGCCTGGACCATCTTCAGTCCCATCTCATTCCGAAGAAGGCGGTCTACGGTTCCCGGGGACGTATGGGGGCGGCCACGCCGGCCCCGGGGCGCCTTGACGGGAGGTGCTAGATGGCTGGCATCAGCAGTCTGCTGTCCATCGGCCGCTCGGCCCTCAACGCCTCCCAGGTGGCCATTCAGGTCACGGGCAACAACATCGCCAATGTCGACACCGAGGGCTACAGCCGCCAGTCCGTGGTGCTCACCAACGGCACCTACACCTCCGGTGTCGATGTCGAGGGCGTCACCCGATCCTATGACGCCTTTGTGGAGGCCCAGTATCTGGACAAGCTTTCCGCCCGGGACCGGTGGTCGACCCTCTACAGCGGCCTGTCCGGGGTGGAAGCCCTGTTCAACGAATCCAATACCGACGGTTTGAACGCCTCCCTGTCCGATTTTTTCTCGGACTGGAGCGACCTGACGAGCTCCACGGCCAGCAATGCCAGCATCACGGCCATGCTGGAGAATTCCCAGACCCTGGTGAGTCTCCTGCGCTCCATGGGCAGTTCCCTCAATTCGCTGCAAAGCGACGCCGAAAGCGCCATCAGCAAGGGCGTGGACACCCTCAACGATCTGGCCACCAATATCGCCGAACTCAACCGCAAGATCGGCACCGCCACCTCGGGTACGGAAAGCTACAACAGCCTTCTCGATTCCCGGGATTCCCTCATCGAGCAGATGGCCTCCCTGGTCGACATCAACGTCATCGACAACGGCGGCTCCAACCTGACCATCAATCTGACCTCGGGCCAGACCGTGGTGGACGGCATCACGAATTTCTCCTTCGCCTACGAGCAGGGCAAGACCGTGCGTCAGCTTTCCGCCAGTTCCATCAGCGCCGGTTCCGACGCCCAGTGCTACTATTCGGGCTCCGACTCCTCCGAGTACACCATCCAGGTGGTCACGCCCGGTACGGTCACAAGCAACGGCTCGGCCACCGGCGCCACGTTCAAGGTCTCCCTGGACGGCGGCAAGACCTGGCTCACCGACGACAGCGGCAATGTCCTCACCTACGACGCCAATGCCGAAAGCGGCAAGGTCATGGTGGGGGATCTCGAAATCTGGTTCGGCACCACGAGCAACGCCAGTTCCGTGACCGGCAGCACAACCCTGACCGCCGGCGACACCTTTACCCTGGTGCCCAAAAAGGCCCTCAACTGGTACACCTCGGCCGGGACCTCGGAAATCGTTTCGCCCCAGCAGTACAGCGACGGCACCGACAACACCCGGCGCCTGACCGGCGGTTCGTTATGCGGCGCCCTGGAACTCGTGGATTCCTATATCGGCGGCTACGAGGACAGTCTCGATTCCTTTACCGAAAGCCTGGTATGGGAAGTCAACCGCATCTATTCCCAGGGCACCGGGGAAGCGGCCTACGACACCTGCACCGGCACCTACAGCGCGTTGCGTACCGACGTGGGCCTGGGCGATCCGGCCTCGGGCCTGACCTACGGCAACCGGCTGGCCTCGGGCGCCTCCTTGCTCTATGTTTACAGCGAGTCCACCGGGAGCCTGGTGTCGAGCGCGTCCATCACCCTCGATCCGGCCAGTGACTCCCTGGAGGACGTGGCCAACGCCATCAACAACGCCTTTGGCGGCAATCTCACCGCTTCCATCGTCAACGGCCAGCTGCTGCTCGACGCGGCCGACGGCTACGAATTCCGCTTCGGTGACGACACCTCCGGGCTGTTCGCGGCCCTGGGGCTCAATACGCTTTTGACCGGCTCCACGGCCTCCGACGTGGCCCTCAACAGTACCGCCACCTCGGACAACGGCCTGGTGGCCATCGGCCATGTGGGCACCGGGGGACTGGTGGCCTCGGGGGATACCACCACGGCCACGGCCATGGCCGCCCTGCAAAACACCACCGTGGATTTTCTCGTCAACGGCAAGACCGTGAGCAGCCAGACCCTGGGGGATTATTACAGCACCCTGGTCGGCTCCGTGGGCTCGGATACTTCGGCCGCCTCCTACAAGTATTCCTACCAGTCCACCCTGGCCAGCAGCCTGTCGGATGCAAAGCTGGCCGTTTCGGCCGTGAGCCTGGACGAGGAACTCACCAACCTCATCATGTACCAGCATTCCTACCAGGCGGCGGCCAAGCTCATCAGCACGGCCGATTCCATGTTCGAGACCATCCTGGGAATGAAAAATTAGCACCGGAGTCCGCCATGGTCATGCGCGTCACCCAACAAAGCCTGTACGGCAACGTCATCAGCCAGGCCAACGCCACCCTGCTTGGTCTCGTGCAGACCAACGAACAGGTGGCCTCCGAAAAGCGCATCAACAAGCCTTCCGACGATCCCTCGGGCACGGTCGAGGTGCTCAACACCCGGTCCGACATCAGCCGGCTGACCCAGTACGAGAGCAACATCACCCAGGCCTCGGGCTGGCTGACCCAGCAGGACAGCGTGCTCACCTCGACGAGCACCCTTGTCACCAGTATCAAGGAACTGGCCGAGCAGGCCGCCACCGGCTCCATGACCGCGGACAACCGGGATGAGATCGCCAACCAGGTGCGCGAGTATTTCGAGCAGCTCATCTCCCTGGCCAACACCCAGTACAGCGGTTCCTATCTTTTTTCCGGCCAGAAGAGCGATACCCAGGCCTATGGGGAAACCCTGTGGATGAATTCCAACGACGACGCCTTTGACGCGGCCGTGGACGCCAGCGGTGGTTTCACCATAAGCGGCGACACCGACTACACCGCCCTGGTGCAGTTCACCGGCACCGACACCGTCACCCATCAGCCGAGTTTCAATTATTCCCTGGACGGCGGCGAGACCTGGGTCAGCAACGGCACCTATACCGCCTCGGCCACGGGCACGAGCCAGATCCTCAACCTGGGCGACGGCCTGAATCTCGAACTGTCCAACTCGGCCCTGGACGCGGTCACGGCCGGCACGGACACCGACAGTCTGGACGGCACCTGCATGTGGATTCGTCCGAGCGCCGTCTACCAGGGCAACGACAACGACACCGTGACCGTGATCTCCACCAACACGGCCACGGTCTCGGGCAGCGCCTCGGGCACGTTTTCCTCGGACGTCGTCGTGCGGGTCGATTCCTCCAATGCCAATTTCGCCGCCGGCTCCACCTTCAAATATTCCTACAGCCTGGACGGCGGCGTCTCCTGGGTGGAAGGCAACACCTCGGGCGTGTGCGACGGCACGAGTTCCACCCTGTCCGTGCCCGGCGGCCTGCTGACCCTCACCAACAGCGGTGGTACCGTGAGCACGGGCAGCCAGTTTCTGATCCAGCCGAGCACGGCCGACATCTCCATCGCCATTTCCGACACCGACGCGGTGGTGGTCAACGGCGTGGGCAAGGACATTTTCGGAGGCGTCTACCAGGCGACCGGGGCGAGCAACGCTTCGGCGGTCACGTTCAACAACTCGGATTCGGCCAATCTGCTCGAAACCGTGGGCAAGCTCGTCGGCTATCTGGAGACCAACAACCAGGACGGCATCGAGGCGACTCTCGAGGATCTGACCGCCTCGCAAAACCAGATCCTGGAGGTGGCGGCCAGTGTCGGAGGTCGCGAGAACCGGGTGACCTCGGCCAAGAACATGGTGTCGATGCTCAAGGACAATGCCAACACGACCTTAAGCAGCGTCGAGGACGCGGATATCACCGAACTCATGACCAAGCTGGCCCAGCAGGAGCTGGCCTATCAGGCCGTGCTCAAGTCCTCGAGCATGGTCATGAACCTGTCGTTACTCAACTATGTGTAACGTCCAGGTGACAACGGCGTTGACAAGTCGGGGGCGCGGCGGCTACAGTCAGTTATAACAGGGCGCGAAGACGTGGGTTTTCGTTCCACGAACCACAATTGGGGGCCTGGGCGTTCATGCTCATCTTGACCCGAAGGCCGGGCGAAAGCCTGCATCTGGGCGACCACATCAAGATCACGGTCCTGGGCGTCCAGGGCAAGCAGATCAAGATCGGGCTGGAAGTGCCCGA
>JAWRKJ010000074.1:0-24968 GCA_040307025.1 Desulfovibrionaceae bacterium
CCTGGACCACCCGGAAAGGAGAATGCGGTGTTTGGTCCCCCGTGCCGTGTTTCGCGGGCTTGCGGGAGGGGAATGGCGGGGCTATGGAAGCCCGGGGTTGCCCGACATGCAGCTGTACATCCACGTCCCGTTTTGCCGCACCAAGTGTCGGTATTGCGCCTTCTACTCCAAGCCTCTGGACATGGCCGAGCTGGAGATCTTCGCCGGCGCGGTGGTCCTGGAGTTGCGGCACTGGGGCCGGGTGCTCGGGCACCCGAGGCTCGAAACGATCTATTTTGGCGGCGGCACCCCGAGTTTGCTGCCCTTATGGGCCCTGGACCGGCTGCTGCCCGAGATCGGCCGTCAGTTCGCCCTTGACCCGGCCCTGGAATGGACCTTCGAGGCCAATCCCGATTCGGCCTTGGACGCGGGCTATCTGACCGCGCTGTTGCGCCACGGCGTCAACCGGCTGAGTCTTGGCCTGCAAAGCCTGTCCGATGACGATCTGCATGCCCTCGGCCGTCCTCACGACGCGGCCCGGGGCGTGGCCGCGTACGGCCTGGCCCGGCGGGCGGGATTTAAAAACATCAGCCTGGATCTCATCTGGGGTCTGCCCGGGCAGCGCGAAAGCCAGTGGCTGGAAACGCTCAAGGTGCTCGTTTCCATGCGGCCCGAGCACCTGTCCTGCTACGGGCTGACCGTGGAACCCGGGACACCGCTCGCTGCGGATGTGGCGGCCGGCACGCTGGTGTTGCCCGAGGAGTCCGAACAGGGGCGCATGTTCGTGCATGGGGCCGAGTACCTGGAGGAGCAGGGCTATCTCCAGTACGAGATCTCCAATTTCGCCCGCATGGGCTATGTGAGCCGGCACAATTCCGGGTACTGGGAGGGGCGGGACTATCTGGGCCTGGGCCCGGCGGCCGTGTCCACCCTGTCTGGCCGGCGCCATGAAAATCCCCACGATATCCAGGCCTGGGCCCGGCTCGTGAAAACCGGGCGCATCGGCCAGGATGCCGTTGCGTTGACCGAGGCCGAAAAAGTCCGCGAGCTGGTCATGCTGTCCTTGCGCACGGCCAAGGGCTTGCGCCTGGCGACCTACCGCAAGGTCTCGGGGCGCGATTTCATCAAGGACAACGAAGCCCTTGTCACGGCCCTGCGCCAAAACGGGCTCATCCGCATCAGCCAAGGCCATCTGCGCCTGACCAAAAATGGTTTTCTCGTCAGCAACGTCATCCTGGAACGGCTGGATTACTGATAGCGCCGGTTGTCCGTCTCCGCGTCCCGGTCGGCCAGGTCCGTGGCGACAGGCTCGCCGCGCAACGTGGCCAGCAGGGGAGCGGTGCGGCGTTTGAACGCGGCCAGCCGGGAGGCCGGCATGGCTGCGGCGGTTATGGACGTGTTTTTGAGCGAATTGATGGGCCGGCCATGGGCGTACATGCGGAAATCCAGGTGCGGGCCGGTGGCGTAGCCCGTCCGGCCCACATAGCCGATGACTTGCCCTTGATCGACCTTGGTGCCCTTGCGGATGCCCTTGGCAAAGCGGCTCAAGTGATTGTAGCGCGTGAGGTAGGTGGCGTTGTGGCGCACGGTGACATAGTTGCCGGCGGCCTTGTTGCGTCCGCGCTCCGCCACCACGCCGCTGCCCACGCTCCAGACCGGCGTGCCGATAGGTGCGGCATAGTCGACACCGTAGTGGGGCCGGCGCACGTGGAGGATGGGGTGCAGACGCGAGGCGGTGTAGGCGGAGGTGATGCGCAAAAAGGACAGGGGCGCGCGCAGGAAAAGCTTGCGGAGCGGTCGGCCGGTGGGGTCGTAATAGGCCCACTTTCCACGGGCGTCCCGGGCGGCGAGGCCGACATGCGTGTCTCCGGCGTTGACAAAGGAGGCGGCCAGGATCTGGCCGAAACCCACGTGCTGGCCGTCCACCCGGCGCTCCTCGACCACGGCCCGGAAGGTGTCGCCCTTTTGCACTTCCTTGCAGAAGTCGATGTCGCAGGCGAAAATATCGGCTAGCCCTACGGCCAGTTCCGCATTGCCGCCGGCCTCCCGGACCGCCTCGAACAGGCTTGAGGTCACGGTTCCGGACAGGACGAGCGGGCGCACCGCGACGGTTCGGGTTTCCAGGCGGGCGTCGAGATCGCCTTGTTCCGCTTCGATGACCAGCCGCCGGGTGGGGCTGACCGTGTATTCGAAGGCCACCAGCTCCCGGTCGCGCAGGGTCAGGCGGTAGGGGTTGCCGGACCGGATGCGGGCAAAGGAGAAGTCATCCACCTGGCCGTCGAGATCGGCGATGTCGTTGGGATCGAGATAGCCTCCGAGAATGCCGGCCAGGGTCTGGCCGGGCCGGACCGTGGCCTCCAGGGTATGCAGGGGCGGGTCCTCGTCGGTCAGCGTGAACAGGTCGCGGCTGGGGTCCCCCAGGGTCGTGTCCGACGGGGGGAGCGGCTCCGGCGTCGGGCAGGGGCAGGCATGCCACAGGCAGGCCACGGCCAAGGCAACCCCGGCCAGGTACAGCGCGACCCGGGGCATCCGGCGTCCGCTGTCTGTCGCCAGCTTGATCCGGTTGCGACGAAGGGGAGCGAAAGTCAACGGCATGGGACCTCTCCTCGGAGTCAGGCCGGAGGGATGGCAAGCGGCAACCGGGCCGTCCCGGGAAAGGGAAGGGCCGGTGCGGGTGTGGCGTCGGAGGGCTCTAGAACCACGAAGCCACCAGATCCTTGTTGCGCGGATCGGCCAGGTATTTGAGCTGCCATGTGCCGAACATCCAGTGTGGGGTCCAGCCGGTGATGACGACCCAGTTCTTGTGCTTGATGGCGTTGTCCAGGGCGGCGGTCATGGTGGCGTCCGAACCCTCCACCAAGGTGAAGCCCTTGAAGTCGTATTCCCGGATGGCCTTTTCGGTCTTGGTCATGATGCCGGCCCCGGGATCGATGCCGATGATCTTGCCGTGAAGGCCTTTTTGTGGGCGGCCAGGTCGGCGATGGAGTCGATGGTCACGTAGTCGGGCACGATCAGGCCGATCTTGACGGTTTTGGACGCGGCCGTCGCGGGGCCGGCGCCAAGGACCAGACACAGGGCGGCCAGGGCAAACATGGCCGATTGCAAACGGGACAGCGGCATGGGAACCTCCTTGGACGAGTTGGGGGTGTTAAGCCGAACGGGCACTGATTTTCTGCGTCACCCGGTCGCGGATGACGGCCATCACGACCACGCCGATGCCGGCTTCGAAGCCCCGGCCGGGTTCCAGGCACTGGAGGGCCTTTCAGACCTCGTCGCCCAGCCCCCGGGCGCCGATCATGGCCGCGATGACTATGGACAGGGGCAGCATGATGATCTGGTTGATGCCGGCCATGACCAGGGCACCGTCCTTGAGCAGCACGATCTGGTCGCTGATCCTGACCGCCTCGTCGAGATCGTGGGTGATGAAGACAATGGTCTTTTTGACCGTTTCCTGGAGCGAGAGCAGCTCGTCTTGCATATGCCGCGGCGGATGAGCGGATCGAGGGCCAAGAAGGCCTCGTCCATGAGCAGGATGTCGGGGTCCAGGGCCAGGCCCACGCGCTGACGCATGCCGCCGGACAGGGCGTCGGGGCGGCGTTCCTCCCAACCGGCCAGCCCGAAGGACGCGTTTTCGACCACGGTCCGGTGGGGGAACAGGGCGAAATGCTGGAAGACCATGCCGCATTTGCTGCGCCGCCACAGGGTCAGGGCCTCACGGGGCAGAGCGGTGATGTCCTGGCCGTCGATGACGACGCGGCCGGCCGTGGGCTCGATCAGGCGGTTGCTGCACCGCACGAGGGTGGACTTGCCGCTGCCGGACAGGCCCATGATGACCATGATCTCGCCTTCCTGCACGGAGAAGGAGACATCGGCCACGCCGACAGCCTGTCCGGTCTCGGCCAGAATGTCTTTTTTCGTGCTGCCGCGGCGGAGCATATCCAGTGCTTTTCCGGGTCTGTCCCCGAAAATCTTCACCAGATTTTTGATGGCGATTTTATCCATGCGAAACTTATATTTTTTGAAAAATATTAAAAATATTGAAGTAATCTTGAAGAGCATAACATCTCAAGAGATCGGGTCAAGTTTCTCTCCGATACTGCTGTTTGCAATGTAAAAGTGTATATTTTTAATGCTTAAAAATTTTTTTCTCTATTAAAAGCTTAATGTAAAAATAAAAAATAATTTGTTACTGCAAAATTGTTTGAAGTAAAAATTTTTTTTACTAGTTGAGCATCGTTGTTGCTTGGGAGATGCCGGAAGGCAATTGTCCGTGCGGCGACTCCGGTTTTCGCCTATTCTGACCCCGTGCCCTGTTGTCGAGGAGGCGCCATGGTTTTGGTCCGTTGCCGTTCCCTCTCGTTGATCCTGGCCTGGGGCTTGTGCCTGAGCTTGGTCGCCTGTCGGGATGCGCCTGCCCCGATCCCGGACGGTCTGGCCGGTTTGCGTTTCGGGGACGCGCCTGGGGCCGGGTTGACCCCGCTCCGTGTGCCGTTGCCCGAGGCGCTGGTCGGGGCGTTGACCTATTTTTGCCGTCCCGGGCCAGCTGGGACGTTTTACGGTGTGGCGCTGACCGACCCGGTGTTCGCGTTCTGGCACGGCCGGCTTTTTTCCGTGGCCGCGCGTCTGGCGGATACGCAGGCAACGGCGCGACTGGGCCAGGCCTTGGATGCGGCGTACGGGCCGGCCCTGGACGCCGGAACTGCCGGTGGCGAAACGCGCCTGTGGCGGTTGGCCGGGGTGGATGTGGCCCTGACCCGGGAGCGGGAGGGGCTTGGACGCCTGCTGGTCCGATCGCGTGATTTTGCCCGGGAACTGGCCCATTGGCGCATCCAGGCCATGCCTTTGGAGGGAGAGGCCGGCAACTGAGGAAACGCCGTTTGACAGCCGCCCGGGGCACGCCTAAGGAGCGGCCATGATTGCGCCCTGTCTGCCTGATCCGCCCGTGGCCGGACCCGCCGAACTGGCGGCCCGGCTTTGCCCCAACCAGACCGTGCTCTCGGATGCCGGCTTGGTCCGCCTGGTGGAGGCGGCCTTTCGCACGAGCCTCAAGCGGGAGGAAGGGCGCTATCCTTCCTTTCAACTGTTCGTGCCGCTGCGCGATGCCGCCGAGCCCTTGCTCGACATGCGTTTTTCACCGCCGCTGCCACTGACCATGGAAATCCTGCACCGGGTGAGCCCGGGCATTCCACCGCGACCGTATGCGTTTGTGGTGAAGGAGGGGCGGGACGGGGTGTTGCGCCTGGAGGGCGCGGCCCGGGTGGAATATTCCGGGTTCGCCGCCTTGCGCGGCCGGCTCGACTACCACGGCGGCACGCTGTTTCCCGGCCTGGCCCTGCACGTGGCCGGTCCGGGGCGGATTCGCACGGCGCTTTTCTCCCATGACGCACCGGTCAAGTATCTGGAATTGCGGGAAGGCCGTCTGAGCATCAGCCACGACAACGCTTTTTCCCCGGTCTTTTTGCCCTTGTGCCGCCGGGCGGCCGGACTCCTGTCCCAGGGGGCCGACGATACCGACACCCTGACCGCGTTGGTCAAGGCTACCCTGGCCCGGGTGTTTTCCCTGGCCGTTGCCGCCGGCCATGGCGGCATGTTCGTGTTTTTGCCGCCCCAGCCGGGCCGGTCCGAACTGTCCGGGCTCATGTCCCAGGGCGTGGGCGTGTCGTGGCCGAATCTGGGCCGGGTGACCCTCAATCTGGCCCAGGGCACGGCCCATCACACGACTTATGTGGAACAATGGGAGACGGCCACCCGGGTCACGGCCCAGGCGTCGTGCGTGGATGGTGCGGTGGTGTTGGATGCGGCCTTGTCGGTGCAGGCCTTTCGGGTGGAGCTGTGCGCCCGGGAGGACCGGTTGCCCCAGTGCCGGATGCTCGATCCCGAGACCTCGGAGCCGACCGCCTTGGGCCCTGTCAACCTGACCACGTTTGGCACCCGGCATCGGTCGGCGGCGCGGTTTTGCGCCAAGGTTCCGGGAGCCGTGGCCGTGGTGGTGTCCCAGGATGGGGAAATGCGGGAATTGACCGTGTCTCCGGAAGGCTGGGTGGGAATCTGCGGACCGCTGACTCCCATGACCGTTTCGTCGCCCTTGGCCTAACCCGCCTTTTCCACAGAAGCGTCCGAGAGGGACGCAGCCTGCGGCCGGTTTTGCGGCCGGGGCCGGATCAGCGTGCCGAAGCGCCGGCCTTGCGGTGATGATGCCGGGAGGCGGACTGGCCGACCATGGTCGTCTTGGATTTGGCGGAACGGCTGGCCTTGTAGCGGGGACCCTGGGACCGGGGTTCGGCCTTGTCGAACCGGGCCGAAGCGCCGCGCGAGGCGCTGATCTTGGTCCGGCGGTCGTTGCTGGCCAGGCGGGCTTTCTTCAGGTGATGGTGGCCGGCCTTGGCATGACGGGAGAAGCTTTGGCTGGGAGCGTCGACGTCGCGCGCGGCCAGCATGGAGTCCACCGAACCCGAAAAAGCGGCGTTCAGGATACGGGTCGTTTCGTGATTGCGGATGCCCTTGGTACGCCCGCCCAGGACCACGGCGATGATGCGGGTGTCGCCGCGTTTGGCCGTGGCCACGATGTTGTAGCCGCTGGCGTCGACATAGCCGGTCTTGATGCCGTCCACGCCGTCCACGGCGCCGAGCAGATGGTTGCTGTTGCCGTGGACCGCGCCGCGGTGGTTGATCGCGGTGGTGGAGTGGTAGCGCAGGGCTTGGGGATAGTGGCGCAGATAGCTTGTGGCGAGCTTGGTGAGATCCCGGGCCGTGGTGAGCTGTCCCGGCGCCGGCAGGCCGTTGGGATTGACGAAATGGGTGCCGGTCATGCCGAGTTCCTGGGCCTTGTGGTTCATCATGGAAACGAACTGGGGGATGCCGCCGAAATGTTCGGCAATGGCGATGCAGGCGTCGTTGCCCGAGGCCACGGCCATGCCTTGCATGAGTTCGTCCAGGCTGACGGTCTCACCGGCCTTGAGGTTCATGGTGGAACCGCCCGTGGCATCGGCCCGGCGGCTGATCTTGACCCGGTCGCCCAAATGGGCCCGACCGGAAGCCAGGGCGTCGAACACGAGGTACATGGTCATGATCTTGGTGACCGAAGCCGGAGGGATGCGTTTGTCAGGGTCCTGGCTATAGAGCACCCGGCCGGTGCCGTATTCCGTCACCATGGCTGCCTTGACCGTCAGTTTCCCCGAAGTTCTGGCCGCAATGGCCGGCTTGGCCCCAACCAGGCTGATGAGCATGAGCAGCAAAAGCACGCGTCGCATGACCACTCCCTGTTGCGAAAAAGGCTTGAATTCCTGCTTCCCCGATTCCCTCTGCCATCCTGAGGCAGCACGATCCATGCCAGATTTCGGCCAGTTGGCGCGTTGCGGCGGCAACATTCCGGCGACATGGGCAATCCGCAATGGTGGCAAACCGTGTCCGTGGTGCAGGGCGGTTCGGGAAGGACCGTTTGCAAGGACCCGATTATAATTTTGAAACGGGGCGTTTGATATTCTTAAAAAGTGAACGAGGCAAGCAGCATCTGCTCCAGGTCGTCCAGTTTCTGGAGATACTCCCGCCGATAGGCCTCGCCGTTGGCCGTGAAGGCCGCAGCCTTGGCCCGGTGGACGCGCACCCAGGCCGCGAGCTCCGGGCTTGGGTGCCGGGTCGCCCAGGCCCGGACCATGTGCAGCAGGTTGTGGCACACCGGCATGTTCGGGGCGCAGGCCACGAGCAGGTCCGTAAAGTCCTCTTCCGGACGGAAAAAGAATTGGCCCACGGCCCGGGCGGCTCGATAGTTGGAACCCGAGGCGAGCAGGGCGATCAGGGTTTCCTGGTCGAGGCGTTCGGGCACATAGGGCCGCAGCCAGGCCTCGGGCACGACCTCGTCGGCGGCATAGACGACCTGGCCCGTGGCCACGGTACGGGCGATATGGTCGGCCAGGGCCGGCCACAGGCTGCCGGCATGCTCCAGGTCACGGCGCAGGGGCGGTACGGCAGTCTCACGGGGAGCGGCCAGGCGCAGGAACGGAAACATGGCCTCCACGGACTGGCCGGTGCGGGCGGCCACGCCGGCCATGATCCGGTCCGCGTCCAGGAAGTACGTCCCGGGCAGCTGTGAAACCCAGGCGGCGAACTCCCGGCCGGCCCTGAAACACAGCCCCCCCCAGCCCTCCAGATAGGAGTCCGGCGACGGCCCGAGACCCGGGAAATGGGACAGCCGTCCGGCCACGATCAAGGGCACCCCGGGCAGGGCCTCGCGAAAGCGCAGCAGCATCTCGGCCAGCCGGTCGAGATAGGTGGCCGGATTGGCCACGATGGACCGGCACTCCCGGTCGAGCCAGGCGGCCAGGACCGGCGAGATCGCCCGGGCCGCCGGATCGAGGTAGAAGACATAGCCGTCCCGGTTGTGAAGCCACAGTGGCCGGTTTTCGTGGAACAGGTTGACCACCAGGGCCGTAGGCCGGGGCGAGGCCGGCGGCGGCAGAAACTGGTCGGCCAGCTCCCGGGTATGCAGGTATTCCTCCGCCCCGGCGGCCCGGAGCAAGGCGGCGAGCTTGGGCGGGACGTGGCCCGGTGCACTGAGCAGGGTCGTGGGGGAGGCCAGGGAAGCGAACGCCACGGTCTGGCCGGTAGTGGCCGCCGCTTCGGCGCAAAACTGCATCTGGCAGTTGCCGCGAAAAAGGATCATAAGCGGAGTTCCTCGGCGCCGGCCGCGTCGCGACCGGGCAGACCGCACGTCCCGGCCCCGGGGAGAGGGACCGCGCACATATGTATATCAAGACCTTCCGCATGGAGCCGTTTTGCGTCAACAGCCATCTGGCCTGGATTCCGGATGGCCGGGCCGTGGTGGTCGACTGCGGCGGCGAACCCGAAACGGTGCTCCGGGAAATCACGAACCGGCGGCTTGTCCTGACCGCCGTGCTGCTCACCCATCTGCACGCCGATCACATGCTGGGGGCGCGGCGCCTGGCCGAGGCCTCCGGAGCGCCTGTCCTGGGACCGGCGGTCGACCTCTTTTTGCTCGGCGCCCAGGCCGCCGCCCTGGGATTGACCGATCTGCCGCCCGGCCGGCACGTCTTTTTGGACGAGCCTTGCCTGGTCTTGCCCGTGCCGGGCCATACCCCGGGCCATGTGGCCTATTTTTTCCCGAAATCCCTGACCGCCTTCACGGGCGACAGCCTGTTCGCCGGCAGCGTGGGGCGCACCGACGGTCCGCGCGGCGATGCCGGGGCACTGCTTGCCGCCATCCGTGACCGGCTGTTGACGTTGCCCGACGCGGTGGAGCTTTTTCCCGGCCATGGCCCGTCGACCACGGTGGGACGGGAAAAGGCCACCAACCCTTTTTTTACCACCCCAGGGCTCAAGGTTTGAGCCTGTCTCGATAAGGGTTTCCAAAGGGCGGTAGCCTTTTGAGGCTTTTCCCCCGCCCCATTTCTCCCCTTCGCGCACCCTAGCCGTAAACGGCCGCCGCCTTGTCCCGCAGGTGGGCGATGAGCGGGTCGGCCGTGGGGGCTTCACCCGTGGCCGTGGCCACCAGTTCCCGGGGGGCGAGCAGACGGCCCTTGGCGTGGACGTTGGCGCGCAGCCAGCCCAGCAGTCCGCCGAAATTCCCGGCGGCCATGTCCCGGTCCAGATCGGGCAGGGAGCGCCGCGCGGCCGCGTACAGGCTCGCGGCGTAGATGTTGCCCAGGGCGTAGGTGGGGAAATAGCCGAACGCGCCCGTGGCCCAATGCACGTCCTGGAGCACGCCCAGGGCGTTGGTGGGCGGGGTCAGGCCGAGGAGTTCCCGGGATTTGGCGTTCCAGGCCTCGGGCAGGTCGGCCACGGCCAGCTCGCCGCGTGTCAGGGCCAGTTCCAGCTCGAAACGCAGGATGATGTGCAGGTTGTAGGTGGTCTCGTCGGCATCGACCCGCACGAGTCCCGGCACCGTGGCGTTCACGGCCCGGAAGACGCCGGTCGGGGTGCGGCCGGCCAGGGCCGGAAATCGGGCCGCCGCCTCGGGCAGGAAAAATTCCCAGAAGGGCAAGGACCGCCCCACCATGTTTTCCCACAAGCGGGACTGGGATTCGTGGATGCCCAGGGAAACGTATTCGCCCATGGGCGTGCCGTAGTGCGTGCCGGCATGGCCCAGGCTGTAAAGGGCATGGCCGGTCTCGTGGACCACCCCGAACAGGGCGACGGTGAAATCGGCCGTGTCGAAACGGGTGGTGATGCGGGTATCGTTCGGGCCGATCAGGGTGGAAAAGGGATGGGCCGAAACATCCAGGCGCGAGGATTGCCGGGGCAGGCCCAGGACCTCCATGGTCCGTTGGGCCAGATCGCGCTGGGCGTTCTCGGGATAGGGGCCCGGGGGCAGGGACGGCGGCGGACCGACTTGGCGGGCCGCTGCCACCAGGGGGACCGTGGCGGCGCGCACGGCTTCAAGCAATGGGGTGACGGAGGCCGTGGTTTCCCCCGGTTCGAACATATCGAGCAGGGCGTCGTAGGGCTCATCGGCATAGCCCAGGGCCGAGGCCTTTTCCAGGCACAAGGCGAGCAGCCGCGACAGATGCGGCGCGAAGGCGGCGAAGTCGTCACGCTCCCGGGCCAGCTCCCAGGCATGCTGGCCGGCACTGGCTTCCCGGGCCAGGGCCACGGCCAGGCCCTCGGATACCTTGACGGCCTGGTCGTAGTCCCGGCGCCAGGCGCGGATATTGGCCGCTTCGGGCGTCAGGGGCTCGGTGGCCAGGGGCGAGGCCTCGCAGGCCGCCAGCCAGTCGCCGATGGCCGGATCGGTGAGGCGACGATGCACGATGGCGGTCAGGGCCGCGATCTGTTCGGCCCGGCCGGCATGGGCCGCTGCCGGGCACATGACCTGCTGGTCCCAGTCGAGCAGGCTGAGACCTCCGGAAAGATGCGCGGTGAGTTGGCTGTGGGCGACAAGCTGGTCGTAGGCTTCGCGGGCGGTCATGACTTCTTGCGTCCCTTGGCGGCCTTGCGGAGGGCGGACAGGCGCTCGTAGAGCGGCTGGTAGAAATAGCTCACATCACCCTCGTTTTCGGCCGGATGAAAGGCGCAGTAGACGTTGACGTCGCCCAGGGCCCAGGCGTGGTAGTATTTTTCCGGCACTTCGCTGGTGGGGGGACCGTAGGCGGCGGTCAGGCCGGCCAGGGCGGCCTTGTAGGCGGCCATGCCGTCGAGATCGATCCAGACATGGTAGAAATGGTCTTGGAAAAATTCCAGGAAGGCATCCCGGATGGGCGCGCCCATAATGTCCCGGGGACCGGCTGGCCAGGTGTAGGTGATGACCGAGACCGAGGGGTCGGCTTCGTGGACGGCAAGCCCGGAAACGGCCCGGGCCGAAGTGCCCCAGCTGATGCCCGCATAGCCGGCGGGTGGTCCGGCCGGTTGCGCTGTGACCCCGAAACCGTCGGACGGGACAGGAGCCATGGCCTGCGGCGCGGTCGGCGCCGTGGCCAGGGGCGTGGGCTGGGGCCCGGTCGCGACTGCCGCGCCGGGGGAGGGCAGCTCCGCGACGGTGAGACCCGGTTCGGCCGGCGCCGGCGGCATGGCGGTTACCGGGGTGTCGCCCGGTGCCATGGGCGGCAAGGCTCCCTCGGCCGGTGTGAAGCGGGCTGCCGGGGGCGTGAGCGGGTCTACCGCCTGGGGCGCGGCGAAGGGTTTGGGCGTCGGCAGCGGCGCGCCAAGGACAATGGGACCCTGGGTGTGGACCGGCGGCTGTGGGGGCAGAGCCTTTTCGGCGACGGGGGGCGGTGTCAGGGCCTGGGTTTCGGGCGACGGGGCGATAGCCATGGTCCGGGCGGGTCCGGTGGGGACCTGGGACGGGGCGGGCCGGTTGATCGGCGTCGCGAATGCGCTGGGTTCCTGGGGCGTCCGGTGCGCGGCCGTTCTGGTAGCCGGACCGGTCGTGTTGGCGGCGCAGGCGGTCAGGAACAGGAGCGGGAAAAGGAACAGGGAACGAAACAATGCAGGCATGGAATTCTCCGGCCGGGACAATGGCGTTGTCCGGTGATAGCCAAAGCCGTGGGGAAAGGGAAGGGAACGAGTGCGACTCCGAGGCGCTGGACCGTGCCAATCATGGGACGGCGAATCCGAAACGCCCCAGGATGGACCGGGCTTCGGTCGAGGTCAGGTAGGCTACGAACGCGGCGGCATCCTTGGGCGTGTGGCTGGTCGTGGTCCGGGCCGCGACGTAGGTGACCGGCGGTTTGAGGGGAATGGTGGCCACAATGGCCACGGCCAGGCCGGTGAGCACGGCGTCGGTGCGGTAGATGAACCCGGCCTCGACTTGCTGGTTGGCCAGGGCGGAAAGGACGTGGCGCACGGATGGGTAATAGACGAGTTTTGAGGTGAGGGCGAACCACAGGGCCTTTTCGTGCAGGGCGCGTTTGGCGTAGCGCCCGGCGGGCACGGATTCGGGATTGCCGACACCGATGCGGCGGACGCCGCCCCGGGTCAGGTCTTCGAGGCCGTCGATCCGGGCCGGATTGCCGGCTGGCACGGCCATGACCAGGACGTTGCCGGCAAAGGGCGTCAGGCTGTCGGCCAGTACCTGCTGTTTGGCCACGGCCGCGTCCATGGTGGCCGTGTCGGCGGAGAGCAGGACATCGGCGGCCGCTCCGGTTTCCATACGGCGCAGCAAGTCCCCGGAGGCGGCATTGGTGATGGTGAGCGTGAGGTCGGGATGTGTTTTTTCAAAATCGGTTTTGAGGGCTTGGGTCACCTCGGTGAGGCTCGCGGCGGCGAAAATCGACAGGTCGGCCGCCCGGGCGGGCAGGGCCGTCAACAGAAGGAGCAGGAGAGCGCAAAGCCGGCAGGTCATGGCAGGATTCCTTGCGATGGTGACGTTGCAGGAAGCCATACGCGACTCACAGGATGAAGAAAAGAGGAGCCGGATTGGGGCGTTCAGCCTGTTGACAAGTCTGGCCGGGCATGGTTGGTAGGGCTTTTACCGGAAGAGTTCTCTTGAACGTGCGAGGTGTACCCGGATGTCGGCCGTGGTTCCTCATTTTTTGAACAGCAACGTCAGTCTTGAGATGGAGTTGTAATGGAAAATAAGATCATCTTGCCCGAGCGTGAGCTGCCGCGCCAGTGGTACAATGCCTTGCCTGACCTGCCGACGCCTTTGGCGCCACCGCTCGATCCCCAGACACAGCAGCCGGTGTCACCGGAACAACTCGAAGTCATTTTTCCCAAGGCGGTCATCGAACAGGAACTCTCGCCCAAGCGGTGGCTCGACATCCCGGAGCCGGTGCTCGATATTTATCGGCTTTTTCGCCCCACGCCCCTGGTGCGGGCCCGGCGTCTGGAAGAGGCCCTGGGCGTCAAATGCAAGATTTATTACAAAAATGAATCGGTTTCTCCGGCCGGCTCCCACAAGCCCAATACGGCCGTGGCCCAGGCCTATTACAACAAGCAGGAAGGCGTGCGCCGCATCGCCACCGAGACCGGCGCCGGCCAGTGGGGCACGGCCCTGGCCTTTTCCTGCGCCATGCTCGGCATGGAATGCACGGTCTACATGGTCCGGGTGAGCTATGACCAGAAACCGTACCGCCGCATTCTGATCAACGCCTACGGCGGCGAGATCTTCGCCTCGCCCTCGACCAACACCCGCACCGGCCAGGCCATGCTGGCCGAGGACCCGAACTGCGCCGGCTCCCTCGGGCTCGCCATCTCCGAGGCCGTGGAGGACGCGGCCACCCACGACGATACCAAATACGCCCTGGGCAGCGTGCTCAACCATGTGTTGCACCACCAGACCGTGATCGGCCTGGAGGTGGAGAAGCAGTTGGCCATGGTCGGGGAAAAGCCTGATTATCTCGTGGGCTGCGTGGGCGGCGGCAGCAACTTCGCCGGTCTGGTCCTGCCGTTTCTGCCCCGCAAGCTCGCCGGCGAGGCCATCCGGTTCATCGCCGTGGAGCCCAAGGCCTGTCCGACCCTGACCCGGGGCCAGTTCCGCTACGACTATGGCGACGTGGCCAAGCTGACGCCGTTGCTCAAGATGCACACCCTGGGCCATGCCTTCATGCCCGCACCCATCCATGCCGGGGGACTGCGTTACCATGGCGGCGCGCCCATCATCTGCAATCTGACCAACGAGGGTCTGGTCGAACCCACGGCCTACTACCAGACCGAGTGCTTCGAGGCAGCCAAGCTCTTCCTGCGCACCGAGGGCTTCCTGCCCGCCCCGGAAACCTCCCACGCCATCAAGGGCGCCATCGAGACGGCCAAAAAGGCCAAGCCCGGCGAAACCGTGGTCTTTTTGTACTCCGGCCACGGCCTGCTCGACCTCGCTTCCTACGATGCGTTCTTTCAGGGGAAATTGAAGGATTTCGCCTATCCCGAGGAACATATCGCCGCCGCGCTCAAGGACTGTCCGACCATCGACTGAGCCGCGTCCGCCCTGACACGCGGTCCGGCCTCCCCGGAAGCCGGACCGCGTTCCCCACCAAGTGCCGTTACTCGGTGCTTAAAATCACACTGAACGCCTTGAAGAAAAACCAGACCTGATCCCCTTCCCGGATATCCAGGGTCTCCACGGATTCGGCGGTGATGAGCGCGCACATGGGCGTGCCGCCGTCAAGGACGCCCATGATTTCCACGGCCACGCCGTCGCCCCGAATGCTGGCGACCCGGCCGGGGAAACAGTTGCGGGCGCTGGTCCTGGCCTTGTGTTCGTCCTTGCCGATGAGCACCCAGGGCGCCTTGACCAGGGCCGTCACCTGGCCGCCCTCGGTCAGGCCGAGTCGGTCGAAGCTCTCGTTGGTGATGACCGCCACGAGTTCGAAACCGTTTTGCACGGCCAGGGAAATTTCGGTCAAAAGCGGACTTTTGCGCACGCTGCTGACGGCCCCGAAAAAGGTGTTGCGGGCGCTGGTTTTCATGCGGCTCTCCTTCTGGACGCAATGGTTGACTATGCGCCGACAGTCCTGGTCCGAGAACGAACAGTAGATGGATGTCAGCACCAGACTCGAATGGCCGAGCATGACCTGGACCACGGGCAGGGGCACGCCTCCGCGCAGCATCTCCACGGCCCGGGAATGGCGCAGGGTGGTGGGACTGACCCGATTGACGGGAAGTCCGGCCCGGCGCGCCTGCTCGTAGAGTTTGCGTCGCACGAAGCCCGGATCAAGGTGGAACAGTTCGCCGCGCAGGGCCCGGTTGGCAGGGCTGGCGGCGAACCGCTCCACTTCCTCGAGGAAGGTTTGGGGAACCACGACCCGGCGTGGCGCCTCCTTGTCCTCGGTGCCGCGAAAAGCCACGGTGGACTGGGACGAATCGAGGTCGGCCCGTTCGTCGAGGCTCAGTACTTCGCCGAGTTTGGCGCCGCTGTGGCGCAACATCAGGTACACCAGGCGCATCCGTTCCCGAGCCCGCCGGATTTGCGGCGTTCGGGCCGCATCGCGCCAGCTTTCGAAGGCCTTGGTGAGCCGTTCGATCTCTTCGGTTTCGAGATGGCGGACCCCGTCGGGCACGGAAAACAAGGAAGCCTGGCAGGTTCCGCTCCCGAACTGGCGTCGGTTACCGGCATGAGGCGCGGGCTGATCCGACTTGTCGGCGAGCAGGGCCTCGGCATGATCACGCAGGCGTCGCAAGGCCTCGGTATCGAGGCGCGTCGCCATATCCAGGATGTTTTCCTCCATTGTGCTCATGCTGTTGCGATTACTCCGAACGACTTGTGTTGTAAAGAACACCGTTGCAGCGGCACGAATAATAGTTTCACGGTGATAGTCTGCAGAGATGGAATCACTGTGGTGCTTCTGTTTGGATCTTTTGGCAAGGATCACGCAAATTTTATTGCGCGTGATAGTTTACTGCTTTGTTCTTAAAGAACTCACACGAAAATTATAATTCAAGTGAGGCTGGATTTCCTGACGCTTTGCTGTAGCATGCCAAAAGCAAAGGCAAGGGCAAGCGTCAGGGCCTTCTCCCCTGGCAACAGTGGCGGTCGGCCAAGGAGGTGCTATGGCTAGGTTTGTGTGCGTGCACGGGGCGTTTCAGGGCGGCTGGGTCTTTTCGCGCCTGGCCCGGGAACTGCGGACGCGGGACCATGACGTCCATGCGCCCACCCTGTCCGGCTGCGGCCACCACGGACACTACAAGGACGCCCGACTGGGCTTGACCGTGTTTTGCCGCGATCTGGCCGCGTACCTCGTTCTGGAGGACCTGACCGATGTCATTCTCGTCGTCCACAGCTATTCCGGCTTGATTTATCTAGGGGCCATGCCGGAATTGTTGCCGCGTCTGGCCGGACTGATCTGCATTGAGGCCATCCTGCCCGATTCGGGCCAGTCGTTCGCGGAACTCGGCGGCGAACCCTTCCGGGCTATGCTGGCCTCCCGGCTGGTTGACGGCTGGCTGGTCGAACCCTGGCCGGCGGCCATGTTCGGCCTGGCCGGCGCGCCCGAGGCCGAATGGTTCATGTCCCGGGTGTCGCCGTTTCCCCTGTCGGGCTTCACCGACCAGCTCCCGGCCCAGCCCCTGCGGCTGCCGGAAAAACGGCACTATATCCGTTGCACCCAAAACCCCAATCCCATGCTCCACGCCATGGCCAAGAAAGCCGAGGGACTGGGGTTCACCATGCAGGCCATCGATTCGGGCCATTGTCCGCAAGTCACGGCCCCGGCCGCCTTGGCCGCCCTGTTGTCCGGCTTGGCCGAATCCATGACCGCCGCGGCATGACGCTCTCCGCCAAGCTCCGCAAGCGCCTGCCCCAGTTCACCCTGGACGTGGAGATCGTCTGTCCGGCCGGACGGATTCTCGTCCTGACCGGCCCGTCCGGCTCGGGCAAGACCACGGTGCTACGCATGCTGGCCGGGCTCGAAGAGCCGGATGAGGGCCGGGTCTGCCTGGGGGACACGGTCTGGCGGGACACGGCGGCCGGCGTGCGCCTGCCGGCGCGCAAGCGCGATATCGGACTGGTCTTCCAGGAATATTCGCTTTTTCCGCACATGACCCTGGCTCAAAACGTGGCCTATGCCACCGAGGATAGTGCGTATGCCGCCGAGTTGCTGGAGCTTTTCGGCATCTCCCGGCTGGCGGACGCGAGGCCTTCCACCATGTCCGGTGGCGAGCGCCAACGCGGTGCCTTGTGCCAAGCCTTGGCCCGCAAACCCAAGGCCTTGCTGTTGGACGAACCTTTTTCGGCCTTGGACGCGGCCAATCGGGTCGCGCTACGCCGGGTGCTGGCCCTTGTCCGCGACCGGTTCTCCCTGCCCATTGTCCATGTCACCCATGACCTGGCCGAAGCGGCTCTGCTCGGCGACCAGGTGCTGACCATCCGTCAGGGGGCGCTCGATCCGGATTGGTTCGGCCAGCAACTCGGCCATTATCGGGAGGAGCAGCAGGCCCTGCTTGCGCGCTATGGCCCGTGCCCCTCCTCCCCGGACCGCAACCTCAACAAGGAGTACGGACATGAAACGCATTCTGTGGATCTGCCTGCTGGCCCTGGCCCTGGCCATGCCGGCCCGGGCCGAGACCCTGACCATCGCCGCCGGGGCCGGGTATAAAAAACTCGTGACCGAACTGGCCAAGGTCTACGAGACCGAGACCGGCAACAAGCCCGAACTCATTTTCGGCAACATGGGCCAAGTCGTGGCCCAGGCCAAGGGCAGCGGGGTGGTCGACATCATCATTGGCGAGAAAGGCTTCCTGGACAAGGCGGAACTGGCCTTTACCTCGTTTACCCCCATCGGCCGGGGCGTGCTGGTGCTGGCTTGGCCCAAGGGCAAGAAACTCGCCGCGGCCACGGACGTGGCCAAACCCGAAGTGAAGCGCTTGGCCATGCCGGATCCGAAAAAGGCCATCTACGGCCGGGCCGGTTCCGAGTTCCTGGACAAGGCCGGCCTGACCGCGGCCGTCAAGGATAAGCTGCTCGTGGTGGCCACGGTGCCCCAGGTGACGACGTATCTGCTGAGCGGCGAAGTGGATGCCGGGTTCGTCAACCGAACCGATGTACTGGACCTCGGCGACAAGATCGGCGGTTATCTGGAAGTCGACCAGTCGCTCTATACGCCCATCGTCATCGGCGCCGGATTGCTGTCCGCCGCGAAAAATCCTGACAACGCCAAGGCCTTCACCACGTTCCTCGGGAGTGAAAAGGCCAAGGCCGTGGCCAAGCGCCACGGGATGTAAGTGCCTTGCTGACAGCGTTTTGGGCGGTCGCCACCACCCCGGAGGTGGTCTATCCTGTTGTTTTGACCCTGCGGGTCATGGCCGTGGCCATACCGGTCTTTTTCCTGGTCGGTGCGCCATTGGGCTACCTGCTCGGGCGGGGACGCGGTCGGGTGGTGGCGGCCCTGGATTTCCTGGTTTCGCTCCCCCTGGTCCTGCCCCCCATGGCCGTGGGATTTGTCTTGCTGTTGGTGCTGGGACGGCGGGGACCTGTGGGGTCTCCGCTGGCCCAGTGGTTCGACCTGGAAGTGGTTTTCAGCTTTCCCGGGCTGGTGCTGGCCGCCATCACTGCCGGCATACCGCTGATGGTCCGACCGGTGCAGGCTGCGGCCCGGGGGGAACTCACGCGGCTGGTGGAACTGTCCTCGGTGCTCGGCAAGGGCTGGCTGATCACCTTTGTCCGGGTGGTGCTGCCCCATGCCAAACGCAGCGTGGCTGCCGGCCTGTTTCTGGCCACGGGAAGGGCACTGGGCGAGGTGGGCGTGAGCCTGCTTCTGGGCGGCGATATCATCGGCCGCACCAACACCATCTCCCTGGAAATCTACAACGCCGTTTTTACGGGGGACTTCTTCCGGGCCGGCGTGTTGTCCGGCTGTCTGGCCGTGGTCTCTCTGGGGTTGACCTGGGCGCTGAAGCGCACGGGCCGGGGCTAGGGGTTTCTCCTGTTAAATTTATTGTGATATTTTTCGAATCCCGCAGCGCGCTTGCCGGGGTTCCAACGGGTCGGGCCCAGTGGCCGCCTGCGCTTCGCGCCACACTCTCCGTTTGTGGGACGTGGTTTTTGGAATCGGACCTTGACAATCATTCTCAACAGAGCTATGTCACGTTCCAACGAAGGAGCGTGACATGGCCGAGCTCAATTCCCTCTGCGCCTTTCCACCTGGCAGCCGTGTCCGTGTCGAAACCCTCTGCGATTGCCCCAAGGCCCGGGGACGGTTGTGCGCCATGGGCATCACCCCCGGGACCGTGGTGGAGATTACCTCCACTTGCGGCGGGCCGGTCTGCCTGCGGGCCCGGGGAGCTTGCGTGACCCTGGGACACGGGTTGGCCGCCAAGGTCTATGGTCGTTTGAATTCCCCCAATTAGGCGACACCTGCCTCTCGCTGGCCGTCCGGCCGTGGCGAATGGTCGGACGCTGCCGTGGGATGTCTCGTTCCGGGAGGTGGTCCCATGACCCAGCAACAGACCGTCATCGGCTTGCGCGGCATGCGCGTGGGCCAGCGGGGACGTATCGTGCGCGTGGATTCGACCGGGGAACTCGGTCGGCGCATCCGCGACATGGGACTGGTCCCGGGAACGGAATTCGCCATTGTCGGGCGCGCCCCCCTCAAGGACCCTGTGGCCTTGCGTCTGCGCGACTTCACCTTGACCCTGCGCAACAACGAAGCCGACCATATTCAGGTCGAGCCCCTCTGATCGTCTCGCGTCTTTTCCCTGCGATCTGCTCGCCATACAGGCCGTGTGCGGCTTGATCCCGGTGGCCGCTCCCCGAAGCGAATCCGTCTTGACCGGCCCGGGCGGATAGCCCATGTTCGCCCAGGCAATGGTGCCGTGGCTTCTGACGGCCTGTGCGGGGAGGGGGTATGGACAACACTGTCGATCAGGCTGTGCAACGTTTCAAAACAGGGTATAATTGCTGCCAATCGGTCCTCATGACCTTGGCGGACCGGTACCGTTTGGACGAGGCGCTGGCAGCGCGGCTGGCCACGGCCTTTGGTGTGGGCATGGCCCGTGGGGGAACCTGCGGAGCTGTCTCCGCCGCCGTGATGGTGCTCGGCCTTGCCCACGGCGGTGGAGGAACGGACGGCATGGCGGCCAAACTCGCGACCTATGCCCGGGCCAAGCTTTTTTACAGTCGCTTCATCGAACGCCACGGCACCCTCAGCTGCCGCGATCTGCTCCGGCTCGATCCCTCGACTCCTGACGGTTTGGCCAAGGCGCGCCAGGAAAATCTTTTCATGACCACCTGTGTTCCGCTGGTGGCTGATGCCGTCGAACTGGTCCAGACCATTTTGGACGAAGCCGCGGTTGCCAGCCGGCCCTAAACAGACAGGCGCCGCTGCCCTGTGAAGGGGCTGGCGGCGCCTGGGAAACATTCTATCCTCCCTTGAACAGATCGATCGCGAACCGGCGGTCGGGCTAAAATCGTTCGAAATCCCCATCATCGGCGGCGAGGTCTACGGATACGCCGTCGGTGGATGCCGGTATGGGTTTGGCAGGCGCGACGGCCTGGGCCCGGGACGGCTGGCTGGCCGGTCCCGCGAGCCGGGCGGTGGCCCTGGCAACAGGCCTAGCGGCGTGCCGCAGGGTGTCCAGGCGGAAATAGGCGATGGTCTCCTGGAGTTGCATGGCTTGGCTGGAGAGCTCCTCGGCCGTGGACGCCATCTCTTCCGAAGCCGAGGCGTTTTGTTGCACCACCTGGTCGAGCTGCTGGATAGCCCGGTTGATCTGGTCGGCCCCGGCGTTTTGCTCGATGCTCGAAGCGGTGATTTCCTGGATGAGTTCGGCCGTGCGTTGGATGTCGGGCACGATTCTGGCCAGCAGGTCTCCGGCCTGTTCGGCAATGGCCACGCTCGACGAGGACAGCTCGCTGATTTCGCCGGCGGCGTTACCGCTGCGTTCGGCAAGCTTGCGCACCTCGGCCGCCACCACGGCAAAACCCTTGCCGTGTTCTCCGGCCCGGGCCGCTTCAATGGCGGCGTTCAAGGCCAGCAAGTTGGTCTGCCGGGCAATTTCCTCGATGATACCGATTTTTTCGGCGATCTGCTTCATGGCCGCCACGGTCTGGGCTACGGCCGAGCCGCCGTCCTGGGCGTCCTGGGCGGTCTTCATGGCCATGTGTTCGGTCTGCTTGGCGTTATCGGCGTTTTGCCGGATGTTGGCCGCCATTTCTTCCATGGACGAGGAGATTTCCTCCACATTGGCCGCCTGTTCCGTGGCGCCCTGGGACAAGCTTTGGGTGGTGGCGGAAAGCTCTTCCGAGCCGGAGGCCACGTTTTCCGCCCCGGCCTGGACCTGACCCACGACTTCCCGCAGCTTGCCGATCATATGGCGCAGGGCGGCGGCCAGGGCGCCGATCTCGTCTTTTTGCTCGATGTCGATGCGCTGATTGAGGTCGCCGCCGGCCAGGCCTTCGGCCACTCCCACTCCGATCAGGATGGGCCGCGTGATCATGCGGCTGATGACCAGGCCGAGCACAATGGCCAGCAGCACGCCCAGGGCCACGCCCGAAATGGCCATGATCCTGGCCTCGGATGCCGCGGCTTCGCCCGCTTCCTGGGTACTTTGGGCATTGGCCAGGCTGTCGGCCATGAGCTTGTCGAGCAGTTCGAAGGTCCGGATCTGCTTTTCCCGTACCCCGACCATGGCCTGGTCGCGCAGCTTGGCGTAAATCGCATCGACCCGGCCGACCTCGGCGGTCAGCTGTCCAAAAAGCTCCATGAAGTGTCCGATCGGCGGTTCGATGTCGGTGCGGACGATCTGGAGGAGTTCCTCGCGCGAGGCACCGCGCTTGGACGCTTCCTTGAGGCGGGCCACGCTTTGATGCAGCTTGTCGTGCCAGGGTGTGATTTCCTGAATGGCCTTGCGGAATACCGGGTTGGCGATATCGCGGGCATCGCTTTCGAGCCAGCGGCCGAATTTGCAGGTCGTGGCATTATCCCCGCCCGGGAATTCCTTGCCAAAGGTCACGAAGGCCAAAACGTCGGCGAGGAGCTTGGCGTGGTCGGCCCGAAACTTTTCAAGTAGCATGTGCATGGCGTTCGGGTCACGGATGCCCGAGGCGTCCCACGCCTTGGCCAGCTCGAAACTTTCGTTGTTGCCCTTGACCCATTCCTGCCAGGCCGGGGCCAGCTCTCGCCACAAAAGCTCTTCCTCGGCGGATTTGGGCAGCTTGTCGTATTCGTCCCAGGCCTTGCGGTAGCTGTCGCGCAGGTTGGCCACATTGTCGAATTGACGCTGGCGATCCTTGGGCAAAAGACCGGGCACGAGCATGGTGCGCTGGGCTACACGAATTGTTTCACCAGCGATTTTGATGTGTTGCAGGTTTCTCACCGAAGGAAGACTGACATCGGCCACTTGCGACAGGTGCGAACTTACCGAGGAAAGTCCTGTCAGCCCGACCACTCCCACCACCAGTGTGATGGCGGCGCAGACAAGGAATCCCCCGACAAGTTTGACCCCAAGCTTGAGATTGCCCATGTACTCCCCCCAGGTGCTATGCTGTGTTGATCTTCGTTGCGTGAGTGATGCACGAATTTAGGATGGGGGCAGGAGATTTGTCAAATCGCCGATAAAAAACATGATAACGGGATTGTCGGTCTGCGCGGACACTGTGGTTGTTTCCGCTTCCGCCCACCCGGTGAGGGCTGCACCACCGGCATGATTCGTGGCGGGTCCTGACCGAGGTCCCCAAGGCGGTCAAAAATCCGGAATGGTGCCAAGCGCACCAATAAAAATCGGCGGCCGGAGCAGGCTCCGACCGCCGTTTGCAGGCACAGTGGCAACCGGGGCCCCGGATCAGCCTTTGAGGGCCTTGGTGAGCTTTTCCTTGTCGTCGACGAACAGCTTGTAATTGATGGCGTCGACCAGGGCCTCGAAACTGGCCTCGATGACGTTGTGGGACACGCCCACGGTCACCCAGCGGCGGTGGGCATCGCCGCATTCGACCAGGACCCGGACATCGGAGGCCGTGCCGCAGCCGCCTTTGCCACAGTTCTCCTGGTAGGCGCCCGAAAGCACCCGGACCTTGAAGTCGAGCAGGCGCATTTCGCCGAGCCGCGGATAAAAGCCGCAGAGGGCCTCGCGGATGGCCTTGTCCAGGGCGTTGACCGGGCCCCGGCCCGTGGAGGCCGTATGCTTGGTCAGACCGCCGACCTTGATCATCACCGTGGCCTCGGTCAGCGGTTCCTCGCGTTCGAGCACGTTGTCGTCGAGCACCCGGTAGCGCGCGACCGTGAAGTAGCTGCGCGCCCGGCCGAGCACCCGGTTGAGCAGCAACTCGTAGGAGGCTTCGGCCGCCGTGTATTCATAGCCCTCGGCCTCGCGCTCCTTGATGGTGGTCAGGAGTTCCAGGACGAAGGGGTCGTTTTTGTCCAGGTCGAAACCGAATTCCCGGGCCTTGTAGAGGATGTTGCTCTGGCCCGAGAGGTCGGACAGCAGCACCCGCCGGATATTGCCCACGGTCTCCGGGGTGATGTGCTCGTAGGTGAGGGGGTTTTTCACCACCGCGCTCACATGGATGCCGGCCTTGTGGGCAAAGGCGCCGTCGCCCACGTAGGGCTGGTTGGAACGCGGCGCCTGGTTGACCGTCTCCGAGACGAAGTTGGCCAGGGCGGTGAGCGACGCCAGCCGGCCCTCGGGCAGGCAGGAAATGCCCATCTTGAGCTCCAGGGCCGGGATGATGGAGCACAGGTTGGCGTTGCCGCAACGCTCGCCATAGCCGTTGATAGTGCCCTGGACCTGCTCGGCGCCGAGATCAACGCCTTCGAGGACATTGGCCACGGCCAGGCCCGAGTCGTTGTGCGGATGGACTCCGAAACGCACCCCGGGCAGGGCGGCCACGGTTGCTTCCATGATCCGGCGGAAATCCCGGGGCAAGGTGCCGCCATTGGTGTCGCACAGGACCAACACGTCGGCTCCGGCCTCGGCCGCCTTGCGCAGCACGGCCAGGGCGTAGTCGGGATTGGCCTTGAAGCCGTCGAAGAAGTGTTCGGCGTCGAAAAACAGTTCCTCGGCGCCCGGGCGCAGCACGCCGAGCGAATCGGCCACCAGTTCGAGGTTGCGCTCCAGGGTGGTGCCAAGCGCCTCGGTCACGTGGATGTCCCAGCACTTGCCGAAGATGGTCAGCACCGGCGCCCCGGAGTCGAGCAGGGCCTTGAGATTGGCGTCCGTGGCCGCCGTCGCCCGGTGGTTGTGTGTGCTGCCAAAAGCGGCGATCCGGGCGGTTTTCAGGTCGTAGTTCCGGATTTCCTGGAAAAACCGTTTGTCCGTGGGGTTCGATCCTGGCCAGCCACCCTCGATGTATGCCACGCCCAGTTCGTCGAGCTTGAGCGAGATGCGCAGCTTGTCTTCGGTGGTGAGGTTGATATCCTCGGCCTGGGTGCCGTCGCGCAGGGTCGTGTCGTAGATGGTGACGCGTCGCATGGTCAGCAGACCCTGGCCGGCCCCTTGTCGAGCCCGAAGGCGTCGTGCAAGGTGCGCACGGCCAATTCAAGGTATTTTTCTTCGATCAGACAGGTAATCTTGATTTCGGACGTCGAGATCATAAGAATATTGATGTTTTCGTTTTTGAGCACCGAAAACATCTTGGAGGCCACGCCCGAGTGGCTGCGCATGCCCACGCCGATGACCGAGATCTTGCATGTGTTGATGTCGTGCTGGATCTCTTGGGTGTCGAGCTGGGAGCGCAGGGAATTCAGGATGGCCACGGTCTTGTCCAGATGGGCCCGGGAGATGGTGAAGGTCATGTCCGTGCGCCCGTCGCGGCCGGAATTCTGGATGATCATGTCCACGGGGATGCCGGCTTCGGCAATGGGGGTGAAGATGGCCGCGGCCACGCCGGGCCGATCGATCACGTTTCTGACCGTGAGCCGGCACTGGTCCTTGTCGTAGGCGATGCCGGAAACCAGGACGTCTTCCATATCCCTATCCTCCTGGGTGACCAAGGTTCCGGGGTCGTCGGTAAAGGTGGAGCGGACCCGGACCGGTACATTGTATTTCTTGGCGAACTCGACGGAACGAATCTGCAGGACCTTGGCCCCCTGACTCGAAAATTCCAGCATCTCGTCGTAGGAGATGCGTTCCATCTTGCGGGCGGTGCTGCACAGATTGGGGTCGGTGGTGTA
>JAWRKJ010000075.1:0-10884 GCA_040307025.1 Desulfovibrionaceae bacterium
GGCCAGATCCTCAGGGCTGCGGCCGGAGCGAACCAGATCGATCATCCGACTACGGAATTCCGGGGGATACGGGGGGCGTTTCGACATCGTGAACCTCTCCTTCTCAAAGGATTATCTGTCCACGAAATCGGGTCAACTCCACCCCATGTGTCCCCCAGTTTGATGTAGGGCGACGTTTAGTTTTGTACATTCAGACCTTCTCTGACGGAAACCATGGTCGAGGAGTTCAAGGAGGACGTCGCCACTTATTCGCGGATCTGATCCGTTGCCGACATCGCGGACGGCTTCCACGAATCCCGAAAGGGAGAGGCTGCCCGGCGGCGCAAAAACGCGCTGTCTGCTGCCGGCAACGCAGCTCCACCAAGCCCAGGGCATACTTCTGAAGAGTCTTCCCGTCCCCTCCTTTTCACCATTTCAACGCGTTCCACCAATCTGGTGTTATGGTTCGGGCGATGCCGTGTCGTCCGCCTCATTTTGGGCGTCGAAAAATATTTCGAGGAAAAGAAACGAGATGCTGAGCGCCAAGGGTCCATACAACAGGCCAAGGGGGCCAAACATCAGCACCCCGCCGATAATGGAGACGAAAACCCAGACCAGGGACATGCGCGCCGTGCCGCGCATGAAAAGCGGGCGCACGACGTTATCGACCGAACTGACGATCACAAGCCAGTAGAGCGCAAGGAAGATCGCCATTTTGACCGAGCCTGTGGCGATAAGGGAAATAATCGCCGGAAGCATGATCAGGCTGAGGCCCACTACGGGAATGAGCGAAGCGATGACGGCCACGGCCCCCCAGAGAATGGGGCTGATCCCAGCGATCCAAAGCCCGATACCGGTGACCGCCCCAATGGCCACGCTGGTGCCCAGACCGCCCAGGAGCACGGCCTGGGACACGGCCTTGAATCGGACGATGATCGCGTCTTCCTGGTCTCGCCGCAGCGGCGACGCCTTGCGCAGCAGCTCCGTGAGACGCTCCCCCTCGGCCAGGAGATAAAAAAGGAACATGACAAATACGAGCAGTTGCAGTCCGATGCTGGCGACCCCCTTGCCGGCCGCGAGGAACCAAAGGCCGATGTCTCCTCCGGAAGACAAGGCCCAGGACTCAATTTTGCGCAAATCAATGGAGGATACGTCAAGGTAGCTTTTGGCCCAGTCCGGCAGGGGAAGTGCGTGGACCCAGGCGACAGCTTCGACGAGCCCGCCGGTTTTAAACCAAGTAATGGCTGTATGGATGAAGGTGACGGTTTCGCTGGTCAACAGGGTCACCAAGCCCGCCAGAGGAAGAAGCACGAACAGGATCGTCAGAAGGGTCAACGCCGTTGCGGCGAGAAAGCGCCGCGTTCGTATGACGCGGGGCAACCGCATCCGCAACGGGTGCATCAGCGTGGCCAGAACCAAGGCAAGGATCATGGCATGCCGAAACGGCCACAGCAGCGTCGCCATGATGATGATCGCCGCCATGAAAATGGCCAGGAGAAAAGGCCGGTAGAACCCCGGAGATTGAGCCATTGCGTTGACCTTCAGTGCGCATGATGCGCTTCCACCGGGAAGCCGCGCCCTGCTATTTTCCAATGCGAAAATTAAAATTCTCGGTGCCAATTATCCCCGAGCCTGTTCCCGAGAAACCGGCGGTGACAAACACGAAGGAGCCCAGGCGACCATCTTCGCAGGTGACCGTGCCATTTCCTTTCTGCTGGGACGCATGGACAAAATCGCCCTTGCAGGTCACGCCCTTGTTTGTCGTGAGGGTCAAATTCCCATCGCCCCAAAAATACACCTTCGCTTTCCCGGTGAACGTCTCGGTGCTGTTGAGCACCGCGCCATGGATAGGGAGCGTCATTGAATATGCCGGGAGTATAAAAATAAGAAAAAGAACTGCGAAAGCAGCAGCCAGCTGAGAGCAGAGTTTGAATGCGTGATACATAACAGCCTTTTTCTAGAAAATTACCTGATGAACTTTTGGGGAGGCTTTTCTAGACATTTTTTCATGGTGCTTAGATCTTATTGTTGTATAATACATTTATCATATCCTGTCCAGCCTGCCAGGCTATCTTTGCTGCATTCTTCCGATACCTGCCAAGGACGTCAGCGCAAATCCACCGTGACGTGATGTTCCCGACGGTCATCCGCCAGGGGAATCAGGCCTTGCGCTCGTCCTGATCCCGCCGCACTCGTCTCGTTGACCATGGCGCCGTCCAGCGCCACCTGCATTCCTTGCGTGGCTTTTTCGCCAACACGCCTGACCGTGATGTGATACACGGTTTCGCGGTGGCGGTAGTGGATTTTGTAGGAATCCCACTGCGCCGGGATGCACGGCGCGATGCGCAGCCGGTCCACTTCCAGGGTGAGGCCAAGCAGCGTTTCCACGGTCAGCCGGTACATCCAACCGGCCGCTCCGGTGTACCAAGTCCAACCGCCCCGGCCCGTGTGGGGCGGCGCGGCGTACAGGTCCGCGCTCATGACATAGGGTTCGACCTTGTAGCGGGCGATGGCCTCCGGAGAATTCCCGTGACTGACCGGGGTGAGCATGGAGAAGTACTCCCAGGCGCGTTCCCCCTCGCCCAGCCGGGCCAGGGCCATGGCGGCCCAGATCGCGGCATGGGTGTATTGGCCGCCGTTTTCCCGCACCCCGGGCACGTAGCCCTTGATGTAGCCTGGGTCGAGGTCCGAGGCGTCAAACGGCGGGGCGAGCAGCTTGATGCAGCGTGCGTCGCGGTCCACGAGATGCGCGTCCACGGCCGCCAGGGCCAGCCTGGCCCGTTCGCGGTCGCCGCCGCCGGACAGGACCGCCCAGCTCTGGCTGATGGAATCGATCTGGCAGTCCCCGTTTTCTGAGGAACCAAGAGGTGTGCCGTCGTCGAAGTAGGCTCGGCGGTACCAGTCGCCGTCCCAGGCCTGGGCCTCGATGTTTTCGCGCAACCGGGCGGCCTGGGCGGCACATGTCTCCGCCAGGGCCGCATCCCCCCGGCCGCGCGCCAAGCCAGCGAACAGGTGCAGGTTCTCGTACAGGAACCAGGCCAGCCAGACGCTTTCGCCCCGGCCGCCCCGGCCGACGCGGTTCATGCCGTCGTTCCAGTCGCCGCACCCCATAAGCGGCAGGCCGTGCGCGCCGAAACGCAGCCCGTGGCGGATGGCCCGGGCGCAGTGCTCATAGAGACTGGCCGTTTCCGACGAGCGTTGCGGCTGATCGTAATACGACTCCTCGTTGGGATCGAGTTCGCGGCCTTCCAAAAACGGCACAATCTCGTCAAGGACGCCCGTGTCTCCGGTCGTCAGCACGTACCGAGCGGTTGCGTAGGGCAGCCACAAAAAATCGTCCGAGAAATGGGTGCGCACGCCCTGGCCGTTGGGCGGATGCCACCAATGCTGCACGTCGCCCTGGGGGAACTGGCGCCCGGCGCAGCGCAGCAGCTGTTCGCGGGCAAGCCAGGGCGCGGCATGGACCAGGGCCATGGTGTCCTGCAACTGGTCGCGGAACCCGTAGGCCCCGCCGGACTGGTACAGGCCGCTACGTCCCCAGAGCCGGCACGACAGCGTCTGGTAGAGGAGCCAGCCGTTGGCCAGCACATCGAGCGTCGGATCGGGCGTCTCCACGTTGACCGCGCCGAGCGTGCGGTTCCAGTGTTCCCAGACCGTTTCCAGGGCCTGACGCGCGCCGGCCGGGCCGCCGAAGCGTTCGATGAAGTATCGTGCCTCGTCGGCATCGCGGGCCGCGCCGAGGAGAAAGACGATCTCCCGCTCTTCTCCTTCGGCCAGATCGATCCGGGTCTGGAGGGCGGCGCACGGATCAAGGCCGGCCCCGGTCTTGCCCGAGAGACACGTGCGGCCAAGAGCAGCGGGATTTCCCGGGGTGCCGTTTCGGCCGAGGAACTCGGTCCGATTCCCGGTCACCGTGCGTTCCCGCTCGCTGACCTGGGCAAAGACGATCCGCCCCCCGCATTCCCGGCCGTAGGCGTTGCGGGCGAAAAGCGCCCCGGTCAACGGATCCTTTTCGGTTACGACGTGCAGCAGGTTGGTGTGCCGCCACTCCCCGAGCACCAGTTCGAAGTACCCGGTCAGCGACAGGCGACGCGGACGTCCCGAATGGTTGCGCAGCCTCGCCACCATGAATTTGACCGGCGCGTCCATGGCAACATAAATGGAGAGTTCCGAGAAGATGTCTCCCTCGTCATGTTCGAACACGCTGTAGCCGAAGCCGTGCCGGCAGACATACCCGGATCGCCCCGGGGCGGGCAGTCCCGTCGGCGACCAGAACGTCCCCGTCCGCTCGTCGCGCAGGTAGAACGCCTCGCCGCCGGCATCGCCGATGGGGTCGTTGCGCCAGGTGGTCAGCCGGAATTCGTGGGCGTTTTCCGCCCAGGTGTAGGCGCTGCCGCACTCGCTGACCACCGTGCCGATGTGGGGACTGGCGATGACGTTGACCCATGGCGCGGGCGTGGTCTGGCCTGGCTCCAGGGTGATGACGTATTCGCGTCCGTCTGGCGTGAAGCCTCCCAGACCGTTTTCCAAAATCCGCTCGCGCGCCGGGAGCGCCCGGACCGGTTCGCTGGCCGGTCGCGGCAAGGCCTCCAACCGATCCGGCATGCGCCTGGCGGGGAGGCGGCGTTCCACCTGTTCGGCCAGGGTTTCGGCGGAATCGCTCAACACGACCCGGGCGACCGTCTGGAAAAGCACCCGGTCCTCCTCGGAGAGTTCCTCGGCCCGGCGCACGAACACCCCGCCCGGCCGGTCGATGACCGCCGCTTCGGGGCCGGAGTGGACAAGCCCCATGATCCGGTCGTGGAGCACCGCCCGGTAGCCCGAGAAATCCTCGTTTATGATCACCAGGTCCGAGGCCAGTCCCTTCATCCGCCAATAGGCATGGGCCGCGAGCATCTGTGCCACCAGATCGATGTGATCCAGGTCGCCGATGCGCACCAGGATGATCGGCAGGTCCCCGGAAATGGCGAAACGCCACAGCCCGGATTGTCCCAGCTGGTTTCTGGCGAGGACGCTCGGCGCGGCGCGGTGCAGGGCGTTGCCGAAAACGACACAGGAGGCCAGGCGCCCGTAGACCTGGGCGTCGGCTTCGGTCGCCCCCAGATGGCGCAACACCTCCTGGCTTTGAAACCAGGCCATTTCAAAAGCCCGCTCGACGAAATGCCTGTCCCCATACTTGTCGATCACGGCCAGGGCGGCCTCGCGCGTGTCCGTGATGCCGGAGATGATCTGCACGGATACCGAGGCGTCGGGGGACAAGGTTATGGCGCGACGGATGGAGACGATGGGATCGAGTACCGCTCCGGCAGTATTGGAGAGCGTTGCCGGGCCGCCGCCGGACAGGGCCAAAGGATTGGCCGCCGTTCGCCCCCGTCCGATGAAGGCGGCCCGGTCCGTTTCGTAGGAGGGTTCGCCGGCGGCCACGCCGGGAGCGGCGAACAAGTGGAACAGCCACGGCGTCCGTTCGTCCGGCGTGCGGGGCCGACGCGAGCACAGGATCGCCTGCCGGTCGGGCACGATCTCGGTCTGCACAAAGAGGTTGCTGAAGGCGGGGTGGGACAGGTCGGCATTTTGCGGGGCGAGCACGACCTCGGCGTAGCTCGTCACCTCGATATGCCGGAGGTGCGAGGACAGGTTGGTCAGGGTGAGACGACGGATCTCGACGTCGTCCTCGGGCGAGACGCTGATTTCGGTATGGGTTTCGATACCCTGGTCCCGCCGCCGGTATTCGGCCCGCGCCTGCACGAAGGCGGCCTCGTAGTGTTCGGCCGGACGCAGCGTCGGCTGGTGGGCGCTGGACCAATACCGCCCCGAGTCGTTGTCGCGCAGGTAGATGAACGTGCCCCAGTCATCGCAGGTGGCGTCCTCGCGCCAGCGGGTGACGGCCAGATCCTGCCAGCGGCTGCAGCCGCCGCCGGCATGGGTGGCCATGACGTGGTAGCGGCCGTTGGAGAGCAGATGCACCTCGGGCAGGGGGGTATCCGGATCGGTGAAAACACGCATGATCGCGCCCGCTTCCGTGGCCGGCGGGTGGGCGGCGGCGCTCACTTCGGCGGCGTGCGGGCGGAGCGTGCCCGTGTTTTTCGGCACCCGCTCCTGCAACAGGGACTGCGTCGCCCGGATGGAGGGCGCGGCCAGGAACCGGCGTTGCATCGGCTCGCCGAGCAGAGCCTGGGCGAACGCCAGCAGGCTCATGCCCTGGTGGTGGGCCATAAAGGCCCGCACCACGGCGTGATTCTTTCCCCGGGGTACGCGCGCGGGGGTGTAATCGATCGCCTCGTAGAAGCCGTAGGCGCCCTGGAAGCCCTCGGCGGCAAGGCGCTCCAGGTTGCGGCAGGCTTCCCGTGGCGCCACGAGCAAGGCCAGGGCGCTGGCATAGGGCGCGATGACCAGATCCTCGCCGAGCCCCCGCTTGAAACCCAGCCCGGGCACGCCAAACGCCCGGTACTGGTAAGCCTGGTTCAGGTCCACGGCGTTGTAGCAGGATTCGGAAATGCCCCAGGGCACGGCGCGCTGCCGTCCGTATTCGATCTGGCGCGACACGGCGGCCTGACAGGTCTGGTCGAGCAAGGTGTTGGCGTAGCTCGGCATGACGAGCTGCGGCATGAGGTACTCGAACATCGAGCCGCTCCAGGAAATCAGGCTCGGATCGCCGCCGTGGCTCGTCAGCAGGCGGCCCAGGGAAAACCAGTGCTTCTGCGGCAGCTGCCCTTCGGCAATGAGCAGGAAGCTGGCCAGGCGCGCTTCCGAGGCGAGCAGGTCGTAGCAGGATGGGTCGCGCCGGCGTTCGCCCACGTCGTAGCCTATGGCCAGCAGATCGCGCGACGTGTCGTAGAGAAAGGTGAAATCCATGGTCGTCAATTCGTGGCAGCGCTCCATCAAATCGTCGATGACGCCAAGGCGTTGCCGGGCTTCCCGGGCCTGGGGGGACGTTTCGGCGGTGAGCGCGCCCTCCCCGGCCAAGGACGCCAAGGTCGGGTTGTGCTCGTGCGCTTCTGCCCCTGGAGCAAACAAGCGGAGCTCTTCACACAAGGCATGGACCTGCCGGTTGAAGGCTTGCACCCAATCATGCAGCGCGGCGTCGACGGCATCGTCCCGGGGCAGTACGGCCAGCAGGCCATCCCCCATGCCCTTGAGCGTGGTCAGTACGGTGCCGACGTCCGACAGGCTGCCTGACGGGCCCTGCCGCCTGGCGTCGCGCAGCGCGCCTTGAAGCTGCGCCACCTGTCTGGCGATATCCGGGGCGCGCGGGGCGAAAACGTGTTCGGCCAGCACCCGCACGGTATCCTCGAGCCCTGCCAACGCGCGGGAGGGCAACACCGGCTGGTCCTTGAGCTCGGCCAGTCCCGCCTGCAAGGTGATCAGGCAGCCGGCCAGATTGCCGCTGTCGACCGTGGAGACATATTGGGGACGAAGCGGCGTGAGCGTCCGCGTGTCGTACCAGTTGTAGAAATGGCCCCGGTAGCGTTCCAATTTTTCCATGGTCGCCAGTGTGGCCTCGGTGCGGCGCAGCAATGCTCCGGTGCCGATGTACCCGAAATCCCAGGCGGCCAGATTGGCGAGCAAGGCCAGGCCGATATTCGTCGGCGAGGTACGCGAGGCGAGCATCTCGGTGGGGTATTCCTGAAAGTTGTCGGGCGGCAGCCAGTTGTCCTGCGGGCCGACGAATTGCGCGAAGAAGTGCCACGTGCGCCGGGCCGCTCCCCGCAAAAAAAGCCGCTGATCGGTGGTCAGCGCCGCAACCGGAGCCGCAAGCGGCCGGCTGATCCACCAGGCCACGACCGGCGAGACCAGCCAGAGCAGCAAAACGGGCGCGCACCACGGCAAGGCCGCCGGTCGGCCAAGCGCCAGGGCCAACGCCACGGCCAGGCTCGGCGCGAACCACATCTCCACGGTAAAATCGGCCAGGGTGCGGCGCGCGTTACGCCGCGCGTAGGCCGGTCCATGCCACAGCAGGAGGCCGCGCCGCGTGAACAGCATGCGCAGACCCGAGCCGGCGATCGCGTCCAGGCAGACAAGCGCCTCGTAGGGCAAGAAAGCCAGGGACAGAAGCGCAAGCAGCAGTGGTCGGCCGGCCGCTTTGCCGGTCTGGCGCAACTGCGCCAGCCAACCCCGATCCCCGGGCTTGCGCACGAGTTCGAGCAAGGCTCCCGGCAACACGGGCAAAAAGACCACCCCCACGACCAGCAGCGTCCAGAACCAAGCCGGCCCGGGCCCAAAGAGCCAGCCCGGGACCAGCAAGGCGCACAGCGACGGCGCGACGAGGCTGCGGCGCAGGTTGTCGCACAGCTTCCACTTCGACAGGGCCGTCAGCGGATTGGGTTGTCGCCGCGCTTTTTCGCCGTCCGTTCCGGCGGGCCCGGGCACGCGCGGCATAAGCCAACCGGCCAGTTGCCAGTCGCCCCGTATCCAGCGGTGTCGCCGGCTGACGTCCATGGCATAGCTGATCGGATGCTCCTCGATGAGGTCCACGTCGGTCACCAGGGCGGAGCGGGCATAGCCGCCTTCCAGAAGATCGTGGCTCAGGATGAGATTTTCCGGGAAGCGCCCGTCCACGGCCTGGCGGAAGGCGTCCACGTCGTAGATGCCCTTGCCGATAAACGATCCCTCGCCGAAAATGTCCTGGTAGGCGTCGGACACCTCGCGGGTGTAGGGATCGATGCCGGCTTCGCCCGCGAAGAGTTTCGCGAACCGCGACTGCCCGGCGCTGGCCAGACTGATGGAAACGCGGGGTTGCAGGATGGCGTGCCCGTCGACGATGCGCCCCTTGGCGGCGTCGTAGACCGGACGGTTGAGCGGATGGGCCATGTTGCCCACAAGCGCCCGAGCCGCGTCCCGGGGCAATTGCGTGTCCGTGTCCAAGGTGATGACGTAGCGGATCGAAGAGAGGATGGACGCATCGCCCACGATCTCCGAGAAAGCGGACGCGGCTTCCCCCCGCAGCAGGGCGTTGAACTGCTCGAGCTTGCCGCGCTTGCGTTCGTGGCCCATCCAGGTCCGCTCGGAAGGGTTCCACTCCCGGGGCCGATGGAACAGGAAGAAGATGCACGGCCGGTCGTCGCGATAGGTGGCGTTCAGCGCCTCAAGCGCCGCGTGGGCGTGGGCGAGCGAGACGGCGTCGGAGGGCAGCACGCGCTCGGGCGCATCGGGAAAATCCGTCAGCAAGGCGAAAAACAGATTGGGGTCGCGATTGCCGAGGTAGCGGATCTCCAGGGCTTCGGCCAGACTGTCGATGTCTTGGGGGGAGCCGAGCAAGGTCGGAACGACCACCATGGTGCGGTGCTCGGCCGGGATGCCTTGGGAAAAATCCAACCGGGGCAGGGTGCGCGGCGGCAAAAGCCAGGTCGCGGTCAGGTTGACCAGCGGGACGGCCAAGGCCGAACCGCCGAGCGCGCCGGTGATCGCGACAAGCCAATACCGCCAGTCTCCCGGCGCGAACCCGCCGAAAGAGGCCAACGCGACCCATACTGTAAGGCTGGTCAGCAGCAGGATGGAGTCGAGGTACAGGACCAGACGGACCGTCCGGATCATCCGTCCTGCCCGGGCCGCAAGCGACAGGCGGCACTCGACCGCCCGTTCCAGCAGGGGGCGTCCCTTATCGAGCAGGTAGTAGCCGACATGGGCGGTGCAGTCGTCGGGACCGAGGTGCTGCGCCGCCGCGCGCGCCAGCGAAAGGACCTGTCGGGTCACCGCCAGTTCGCTTTGTGAGCTGCCCCTGGCCACCTCCTCGACGACATGCCGGTATCGGTCGCGGGTGGCGAAATCCTGGAGGGCGTGCATCCCGGCCGGATCCTCGCGCAAGGTCTGTTCGACGAGGCTTAAGGACTCGACGTATTTTTTCCAGTCCATGGCCCCGATGAAACGCAGGCTGCCGATGCTGTTGGCGATGGAGAGCTGATTGGTGGCAGCGGTTCGGCCGGCCGCCTCGGAAAGCTGGGTGGCGGTCGCCCCTTGTTCGAGAAGTTTTTGGCCGATCCACGTCTGAATGAAGGCCATGGAGGCTCCCTGGGTATGGAGCCTGGCATGAAATTCCTCCACAAAGGCCGCTGTCAGCGGCACATCGGCGTTGGCGAATTCGGCCAGCAGCAGGATAAGCTTTTTCGGTTCCTTTTCCGCCGTGGCCTGCATGCGTTGCGCCCAGGTGATGGCCGCGTCGCGCTCCTCGCGCCGACGCGCGATGCGGATCGCGATGCGGCGGATGTTTTCCAGCAGCGCGAGCTGCAACATGATCGGGAAGGCCCACAATTCGCCCAGCATCAAGGGGGTGACGGTCTGGTAGGCGGCAATGAACTGGGTGGCGTTGTCGTTATCGACGCGGCCGTCCATGTGCGAGATCAGTCCCAGCGCTAAGTCATAGATGCGGGGAAATCCGGCCGACGGCCCCTCGGCCAGTCGCGGCAACTGCCGGCTGTAGCCTCGGGGCAGATGCCGGCGGGCCAGACTGATCTGCTGCTCGATGAGATAGAAATTATCGAGCAACCAAGCCTCGGCCGGCACGATCCGCCCCCCCGGCATGGCCGTGACCGTCACGATGTCGTAGGCCGCCCGCAACGCCCGCGCATTGTCCGCGAGCCGAGGCAGCAACATGTCCGGACCGGGGTGTGGATCAAGGGCGTGCAGGCCGGCCAGTTTGACGGCGTGAAGCGTGAGCTGCTTGAGACTATACAGTTCCGAGCGCAGCAACTCGGTATCATGCTCGTTACGCAGGGCGTGACGCGCCCGGGTTTTCAATCCGAACTCTTTAATGCGCATGTGCATTCCTTGATCAAGCCCGAGATCTTGCGCGCAGGTGTGGCTTTCCGTCATCTGTCTGCTGCGATCTTAAGCCTGGTTGCCACCCTCGTGTTTGGTCTCAACATTCGATGAGATGGTTAGAATGGATTGCCACGCGACCGGGGTGCGCGG
>JAWRKJ010000076.1:0-3976 GCA_040307025.1 Desulfovibrionaceae bacterium
CCCCCCCGGGGCTCTGACAAGCCGCTTCCCTTATTCTGCCTTCTTCTTGCTTTCCGCGATCACCTTTTCGGCAATGGGCGGCGGGCATTCCTCGTAATGGTCGAAAACCAGGGTGAAGGCGCCCTGGCCGCCGGTCATGGAGCTCAAGGCCTTGGCGTATTCCTGGATCTCGGCCATGGGCACGTGGGCCTGGATCTCGGTGATGCCGCCGGTCGAATCCGAGCCGAGCACCTTGCCGCGCCGGCTGGACAGGTCGCCGATGATGTCGCCCATGTACTCGTCCGGGCAGCTCACGGACACGGTGACAATGGGTTCGAGCAGCGAAATCTTGAGCTTTTCGCAGGCGGCCTTGAACGCGATCGAGCCGGCGATCTTGAAGGCCATTTCCGACGAGTCCACGGTGTGGAACGAACCGTCGTAAAGCGTGGCCTTGAAGTCCACCATGGGGTAACCGGCCACGTAACCGCGCAGGGCTGATTCCTGGATGCCCTTGTCCACGGCCGGGATGTACTGGCGCGGAATGGCGCCGCCGACAATGGCGTCCACGAACTCGTAGCCGCCGCCGCGCGGCTGGCCCTCGAAACGCACCCAGCAATCGCCGAACTGGCCGCGACCGCCGGTCTGCTTCTTGTGCCGGCCCTGGACCTCGACCTTGCCCTTGACCGTCTCGCGATAGGGAATCTTCGGCGCCTTGAGCACCGGATTGACCTTGAAACGGCGCTTGGCCTTTTCCACGGCCGTTTCGAGGTGGGTCTGGCCCATGCCGGACAGCAGGATATCGCCGGTTTCCTCGTCCCGGGTGATGGAAAGCGTGATGTCCTCGTCGAGGAGCTTGGACATGGCCGAGAACACCTTGTCCTCGTCACCCTTCTCGGCCGGGGCCAGGGCGTAGGAAATCATGGGCGGCGGCAGCACCGGCGCGGCGATGGTCGCGGGCTTTTTCGCGTCGCACAGGGTATGGCCGGTGGCCGTGTCCTTGAGCTTGGCCAAGGCGACGATGGAACCCGGACCGACCGGCTCCTTGGAGATGCTGGTCTCCTTGCCGAGGGGGAGCAGAATCTGGCCGGCGCGCTCCACGGTCTCCGTGGCCGGGTTGAGCAATTCCGCGTTGGGAGCCAGCGTTCCGGTCAGAATCCGGGTCATGGACAGCTGGCCGGCAAAAGGATCGAACAGGGTCTTGAACACGAAGGCCACCACCGGGCCGGTTTCGGACGCAGTGCGCTCGGTGCCGTCGGCTGTGGCGATGGTCTTGTCGCCGGCGCAACTTTCCAGGGGGCCGGGGAAATAGTTCTGCACGGCGGCCAGCAACCGGCCACCGCCCATACCCTTGAGCGCCGCACCCACGCACACCGGATAAAGCTGGCCACACAGCACGGCCTTGTGCACGGCCTGCTGCAATTCGTCGGTGGAAAGCTCCTCGCCCTCCAGATAGCGCTCCATGAGCTGTTCGTCCGAGACCGCGACCTCCTCGATCATGGTCTCGCGCATGGTCTCGACTTCCTCGGCCATGTCGTCCGGCACCGGCCCCTCGGCGACACCGCCCTTGTCGTCGAAGAAATAGGCCTTGTTTTCGAGGATGTTGACCACACCCTTGAAGGTTTCCTTGGCGCCGATGGGCAGGTTCTGGATATAGGGCTTGACGCCGAGCTTTTCGCGGATGCCGGTCAGGGCCATGTCGAAGTCGGCCCGGTCGCGGTCCATTTTGTTGATGAACAGGATGGCGGGAAGGTTGAGCTTGGCGACTTCGCCCCACAGTTTCTTGGTCAGGGGCTTGACGCCGTCCACGGCGTCGATCACGAACACCACCGCGTCCACGGCCCGCAGCAGATGGGGCAGATCGCCGTTAAAGCTGCCGTCGCCAGGAATATCAAGGAGGAAGTGCCGATTCTTGTTGTACAGGAAGGTGGCCAGGCCGGGCTGGGTGCTGCCCCGGCGCTTGATTTCCTCGGGCTCGTAGTCGAGGGCGGTGGTGCCTTCCTCGATCTTACCCAGGCGCGCCACGGCCCCGGTGGTAAAAAGAAGCATCTCGGCCACCGAGGTCTTGCCGCATCCGCCATGGCCGACCAGGGCGTAGGTGCGTTGGCTGGAAAGGTTTTCCGACATTCCCTTCTCCCTTATGCTAGGCGTTGTCACGGTTGCGTAAACGCCCGCAGGCGTTTTTCCTGTACCTTATCGCGAGCCGCCAGGGGCGGCCGGGTGACGATCCGAAGGAGAGAAAGAGCCCGGCGCGGAAATGCGAGGTCTTTTCAAGGCCTTGGCTTTTCCACGAGTTTCGGCATATTGGAGCAGGCGTCACCCCTTGTCAAGGCGGCAACATCCTGAAATCATGTAATCTCCGGAAAAACCGTAAAGATACCGTCACAATGGAACCCTTCTTTTTCCATCCCCGGGACCTGGACATCCAGGCCGACCACCTGTTCTGGCGCCGTCCGCCCGACGACGCATTCCTGGCCTCCCTGGACCGGTTCGGCCAGCTGACCCCGGCCCTGGTCATGCACGGCGCCGACAAACCGCCGGTACTCGTGGCCGGATCGCGGCGCTCCGCCGCCTTGCGGGAATTGCGCGGCCGTCCCCTGGCCGCCACGGTCTTCGATCCGGACGATCCGGAGAGTCCCGAATCGACGGACGCCGCCCTTCCCTTGCCCGTGCGCCTGGGATTGCTCTATCTGGCCTCGAACCTCGGCCAGACCGTCACCGACGCCATGCTGGTGGCGGCGGGCCGGTATTTCACCGGCCACGGCAGTGTGGACGATTTTTTCCGTCTGGCCGGGCCGTTGCTCCTGGCACCCGGCGACCGGCGCGGGCGCCAGCTCGGGGCCTGGCTCGGCCTGCCCCGAAGCCTCGACCCCCTGCTTGGGGCAGGCCAGGTGCCCCTGGCCTGCGCCCCCAGCCTGGCCGGCTGCGATCCCGAGACCCTGACGGCGTTGACGCCCCTGCTCGGGGCCGTGCGCTGGTCCCGGGCCAACCTGGAAAACGCGCTTACCTGGATACGGGAAGCGGCCACCCTGGCCGGGGACACGCCCGCCGCCGTGCTGGCCCGGTCCGGCGCCTTGGAGCTTTGCGGCCGGGATCTGTCCCCCAATGATCGCACGGCCGGCATTCTGGCCGCCCTGCGCCGGCTGCGCTACCCGACCACGGTGAGCCTGGAGGCGCGTTTCGCCACCCTGTCCCGGGAGCTGACCCGGGGCAGCCGGCTCAAGTTGCGGCCGAGCCAGGGCTTCGAGGCCGACAGCGTGACCGTGGAGCTGACCGTGCGCCGGCCCGAGGACGCCGCCACCGCCGCCCGGGAACTGGCGGCCCTGGCCGGACAGCCGGCCCTGGCCAAGCTCCTGCGTCTGGCCCATGACGACACGGACGAGGACCCGGCATGAGTGGCTCCCTGTGGGATATCACCGCCCTGGCCGTGGACGCGGCCGTGGCCGGCTCGACCATGGTTGCCCGGGCCCGGACCGCCCTGCCCCAGGCGGCCGTCACCGTGCTCGGCGAACATGATCCCCTGCCCACCGCCCCGGACGGCGGCCGGCTGCTCCACATCAAAGCCCACCGGGGCCGGTTCTTGCGCCCCTGCCCGGCCACCCGCTATTACCGCTGCTGCGGCTACCAGATCGCTCACATCGGCGAGAACTGCCCCATGGACTGCTCGTACTGCATTCTGCGGGCCTATTTCCGGGACCGGACCCTGACCGCCTTTGCCAATACCGGGGCCATGTTCGACGAGTTGGGACGGATCTTCGGCCGGGACCGGACCCGTTTTTTCCGCATCGGCACGGGGCAGTTCGCCGACGCCCTGGCCCTGGAGCCCGTGACCGGCCACACCCGGGAACTGCTCGGGTTTCTGGCCGGCTACGACAACGTGATCCTGGAGCTCAAATCCAAGACCGCCGACCTTTCCTGGCTGGAAGCCGATCCGTGCCCGGACCGGGTGTTGCCGTCGTGGTCGCTCAACGCCCCGGAGATCGTGGCCGAGGAGGAACGC
>JAWRKJ010000077.1:0-17764 GCA_040307025.1 Desulfovibrionaceae bacterium
GCCCCATTCCGGGGTGTTGCGTGCGTCTTCGATTCCGGGGGTGCCGTTGCGTAGTCTGGCCCGGATGCAGTCTCGGGCCAGATCGGCAAGCTTTTGGTCCAGGCGGCGGAAATCCTCGATAGCCTGCTCGTGCTCGACCGAGACGAAACGCCGCAGCAGTGGATCGGCGTCCACTGCCGCGCAAAGCCACCAGCGGCAATAGTTCACGGTAAAGGCTTCCCGAGCCTGGTCGCCAGCCAATTCTCCTTTCGTCAGGGCTTCGACCAAAGAATGTAATCCTTGCGCCCGGGCCTCGCCGACCACGCGATTCCAGGCGCACCAGGCCCGGAGCAGCCGGGTGCGGGACAAGATGACTTGGCAACGTTCGGCGAGGACATCTGGGAGCATGGCTTCCAGTTCGCCACGTCTCGACTCCTCGTTGCCAAGGAGACTGGCCATGCTGGTTCGGGCCGGCTCGTAGTGGCGGGCCATCGTCGCGAAATCGGCTCCGGTCCGTGTCACCGCGCCGGATGGCGAGAGCAGAAGATTGTTCTCGCCGAGCAGCCGTTTCAACGCCTCGACGCCGGGGCCGAGGGATTCGGGCCGGTCATAGAGGCCGGACAGGCAAAGCTTCAGGCGCTCGCCCAGATCCCGCGCGAATTCGATATCCTGGGATCTGGTCGTCAGGCCTGACCACAGGCCCGAGGTCAACTTGCCGAGGTCCGCGTACGCCGCCAGCCTGGCGTCCTGCTCCTGAATTTTGGTCAGAAGATTGAAATAGTTCGCCGCCAGGGTCAGCCCTTCCTTCAGATGATCAAAGGCGGCCTGACCGGCTGCCTGTCGTTCGGCCCATGGCCATTCGCCCGAGCTCTGGTCCTGTAGGTCCTCGAAGGCGGCCAATTTTGTGTCAAGCCTCCGGATGTCGAGCAACACATCCAGATCCTGGGCTTCGTTAGATTGATTTGATCGGCCTGCTTCGGTCACGGCCGCAAGCGCCTTGCGCACCTTGCTCCGGCCGAGAGCGTTTTTGGGCCACCAGGCGTTTTCGGCTTCTTGCCAAGCGAGGCGTAGTCCCTCCAGATCGATCCTCAGGGCCTCGGGGCGATAGTTACGGGAAAGCTGGCCCCACAGTTGCCGTCGTCGGGTCTCCAGGGCCTGCCCGTCTCGCAGCCGGGCAAAGAAAGTTTGGGTCGTATTTCGCACTTCGGCGGCCAAGGTCGTGAGCTGTCCCCGCAACGTGTCGAGACGACCTGACATGGGCTCTTCACCAGCAATACCCTGGGACGGCTCCAACCCTCTCTCTATTCGCGGGAGACATGCCCGCAGATCCGCCAGAATGTTCTGGACCGTATCCTCAAGGCTGGGCCAGAGTTCGGAAGGCCCGTCATGGGAATCAGCGAATTCGGCGAGTCTGGCGTTCTGTTCCCGGAGTTCGACCGTGAGCGCCTGACGCCTCGCCGCCAGGGCCAAACCCTCGCTCAGTCGGCTGAGGATATCCGGGGCGTCGGGCCGCGCCAGAAAGCTCCAGTCCCGTCCGAAGGCCTCGGGCAACATGCCGGCCAGTTCGACCAAGGCGTGGCGGACAGGCTCGGACAAGGCGATCTCCGGCAGGCCGGTTGCAGAAAAAAAAGCCGCCGAGGCGTGTTGCATTTCCTCGCACAAGGGGAGCATCTCCCGGAGGGCCGCCGTCAGGGAGGTTTCCCATCCCGGCGACCATTCCGTGGCCGTGACCAGGGCCAAGTCTCCCCCGGCCGCGTCGGCCACCTCGGTCGCGTTGATGCCCAACCGGGTGGCGATGTCCAGCAAGGCGTCCAGCGAGGCCTTGTCATGGCTTTCCGGAGCGGACCACCGTAGCGGCAACTGCGGCATGTCCCGACCGGCCAAGGTCTTGCTGATGGCGGCGAAGACGCAAAGTCCGTTGGGCCAGCGGTGATGCAGGCGCTCAACCAAGGCGTTGAGTTGGTCGCGGAGGGAGCCCATGCGCGCGCTTTCCTCGTCCCAAGTCGCCTGATCCGCATCTGCCCGGGCTTCCCAGGATTGCCTGAGCTGCTTGAGTACCTCCAGCTTGTTGGCCTTGTGGGAATGGAGTTCCAGACAGAATTCGCCCAGGCCGATCGTCTTGAGCCGGCGATAGACCACCTCCAAGGCGGCGGTCTTCTCGGCCACGAAGAGCACCGTCTTGTCCATGGCCAGGCATTGGGCGATGAGGTTGGCGATGGTCTGGCTCTTGCCGGTCCCGGGCGGCCCCTCCAGTACGAAATCCTGGCCGTTGGCCGCCGCCACCACCGCCGAGAGTTGGGAGGAGTCGGCCGGCAGGGGGCAGAAATTCCGAGAGGGGGGCAAAACGACGTCCAGGCGTTCCGGAGGCACGAACCGGGTCCGGTCGCCATATGTCTGGGTGGGCGTGTCGATGAGATGGTGCACAACGGGATTTTGTCGGAGTTGGTCGGCATGAACGGCCAAGTCCTTCCACATGAGGTACTTGGCGAAGGAGAACTGGCCCAGGCACACTTCCTCGGCCACCTCCCATCCGGCCATGTCCTTGATGGCTGTGGCCATCGTGCGCCAGATGGTCACCACATCCAGCCCGGAATCGTCTCGGGGCAGCTCTCCCTCAAGGGCTGGCAGGCGCAGGTGGAAGTCCTGACGCAACATCTCCAGCAAGGTCAGGTTGAAGCGGGGTTCGTCCTCGTGAAGGGCTAGTGAGAAGCCGGAACGCACGGCTTGGCGGGCCAGGCTTACCGGGATCAGGATCAATGGAGCCCTTAGACGACGCGCATCCTTGCCTCCCTGGTTCCAGACCAGAAAGCCCAGTACGAGATAGAGCGTGTTGGCTCCGCCTTCCTGCAATGCCAGGCGGGAAGCACGGAACAGCTCCACCAGCCGGCTTTCCATCTCTTCTTCGGACAGGCGAGTGAAAAGCTCACCCCTGCCCAGGCCTTCCATAGCGTGCTTACGTCCGACCTCCTCCCGATGGCGGGCCTGATGCAGGGCTTCGTCACGGGGATCGGTGCCCTGCATCGGACGAACACCCGGCCGCAGCTTGAACCGTTTGCCGTCGGCAAGCAGATCTTCCAAGCGTCCGGGATCCGGGACCATGAGTTCCACAACGCGTTTGCTGGAGCGGAAATTGAGCAGATTGTTGCGCAGCGAGAGATCCAGGAGCTTGCGTTGCCAGCGATCCAGGCGGTCCTGAGGCCGGAGCTGGTCCGAGGGGTGAACCTGAGTTTCGACCTCCATAAGGTCCGGGGCATCGTCTAAGTCCAGGAGATCGGGAACCTGCGTTGCTGACGTTTCAGTGATCGCCGGGGAGGTTGGGACCTCCTCGCTGGCTAAGGGACGGATCCGCTCCATGCGGGCTCGCCGGATATCCAAGGCCAACTGGAAAGGACGGGGCTCTTCTTCTGAAACCTGACGCGTCCCCACCTGGCAGGCCCATGTGAACTTGGCGGGTTCTTGCTGGCCCCGCACGGCCAAGGTGGGTTCGAAGAGCAGGATCTCCTGAAGCTGCAGGCGTTTTCTCAGGGCGCTGACGTCATCGATCATGGTGGTCGCGAAGATTTCCGGTACCAACCATGCGCCGGCGAAGGCGTGTCCTTCCAGGAAGACGAGCAAGGGGTTGAGCTGGCATTGCTCCAGACAGGAGGCGAAAAGAAAGCTCAGATCCAGGCAGGTGGCCAGACCGTTGCTGACGATCCGCTCCGGCGAGCGGACCTTCTGGCCTTGCTGCTCGAACCCGGCGGGTGGCAGGGCATAGTCCAGGCCCAGCGAACAGACCGCCTGCCATACGGCGGACATGATTTCCCAGGCCCGCTGCTTGCCGCCTTTGGCGTAGCCCTCCAAAGCGGATTCCTTGCCCGCCGTCAGCAGCAGGCCGGCTGCTTTTTTGAGCACCCGATCCACGGCCGGATCGTTGGGCCGCACAAAGGCAGCGGCTAGCTCGGGAAACTGGCCCAGACCACCCCATTGGTTGCGGGCCAGGAGTTCCACCGGCTTTTCCGACCGGCAGAGAACCGTATCGCCCTGTCGGAGTTCGAACAGGATCTGGCCCTTTTCGGCCTCGGTGAGCCGAAACAGCTGGCCGCCGTCCAGTTGCAGGTCCAGGTCGACAATCGAGTAGCGTTGCTCGGGATTGAGCTGGCTGATTCGCCAGCTTCGGGAGCGGAAAAAGGCTGGGTCGGAGTGGAGGGTCAGATCCAGGTTCTCCCAGGGGGCCTGCCCATCGTTTCGAATGGCCAGTTCCAAAAGAACCGGGACGGAGTTCTGATGCAGGGCGAAGGACACCTTGGGTGCGAAGGTGGATTCTATGGTCAGATCGGATGTCGATTGCGGTAAAAAATCCATTCAACCCTCCGGACTATTTTGTCATCCTCTCGACAGAGGTGTCGTGCCCATCATGCCAATGCGCCGGGGTGGAATAAAGGAAGGCCTCCAACTGGGTCTGCTCAGGCCAAGGGATGGCGTTTGCTTATTTCCCCATGATCTCTCTTCGGGATTTCGCCGACAAATTGTTGCCGAACCATTTTTGGCCGTCTTTCGGCCAATCCCAAGGGTCGCGCACCACGTATTCGTGTGGCGGCTCCAGGTCCTGCTCAAGGGCCACGCGTACGCGACGCCGCCACGCCCTGGCGGACAGACGCTTGCCGAGCTTGTCCGAGGCTGCCGTCGTGCAGCCGCCGGCCGGGTGTTTTTTGCGGGAACGGCTCATGGGGCATCACCTATATTGTTGTTGCTTCTCAGTAGTATTGCCGGATATATCCGAACGCCTTATCGAATAGATCATGGTCTTTGACCTGGTACTTCACGTAAATCATTTTGCGTAGCGCCTAGTGCTCGCATCTTCAATCGCTTTGATCAGGACCGCATGCTCCCATTTTATGGCATTGCATCCATTCTGATGAAATGCCGGTGGAGTTTTAGCTGGCGGCGTGTCTCCTTTGTAAACACCGATGACGCCCTTGCCGCGCTTCAGACATTCCTCAATCTCCCAATTAACCCACTTGCTTGAAGCGGTCTTGTCGGTGAGATACACCAGAGTGACTGAGCAGCGATCGATCTTCTCGCGAATGTTCTGCTTGATATAGTCGGAATTGTTGCTTTCATAAGGCTCTTTGACCGAATAATCATCGAACTCCAAGTCCATCTTGTCATTCTTTGCCTGGCCGCGAAGCAAATTCACTTCGTCCAGATCTTCGTGATCAAAGCTAATGAACACGTGCCTGCTGACGTCCGCTTTGGCTTCGGAAAGCCGTTGCTTTACCTTATCCTCAAGACTTCTGATATCTGAACTGGACAAGCCGCTACCGGAGCCACCGCCCATATCATTCTCCTCCGTTAAACTGAAATTCGAGACAGGCAATGCAATGACCACATGGCTGATCATCGCCAATATGGCACGAGTAGGTGCCAACCACGCCCTTTTCTGTCGCAAGCCGAACGACATCGGCCTTGCCAAATTCGATCAGGGGTGTCAGTAACTTAATCGGGCGTCCCATCGCTGCCACGATTGCCCGCTCAGCTTGAAGAAGGAAAGGCTGGCGCTGGTCTGGAAACAGACTGAATTGTTCGGCCAGTAAGCCAATGGCGACCGACGATGCACCAACCTGATAGGCGTATGCGCCGCCCATCAACAAAAATAGTAGATTCCGACCTGGCGTAAAAGCATTATCCTTCACGTCCATATCGGCATTCGTCAGACCTGAGGCGATGACTTGCCCGAAGCCGCTGAGGTCCATCCTTATGGGCTCGGGGAGCCCAAGCTGCTGGTGGACGGCTTGGCATGTCGCCCACTCCTTGACTGCCGCCCGCTGTCCATAATCGATGAACAATGGAAAGTGATCGATATGGTCTTCCTTGGCCATGACGCCAATCAGAGTCGAGTCAAGACCGCCCGAAACGAGATTCACAAAACTCATAGGTAGGCTTCCCGTTTAGCGACCCGCATCGTCAGCCAAATCGCCAGATCGACACAGCCCAGCGAGTGTCCAAAATAGGAGGCGATCTCGCGAAACGTATCCTCGATTTCTTCATAATTGGACAGACGTCCCAATTGGCTCGGTGCGATCCTGAGTCCGCGCGTCAGGTGGAGGTAATCGAGTACATGCACGTCTAGCACCGCAAGATCGGCGCAATAACCGATGCGCCGCAAGAAGAGGCTTGCCTGTTTGGGTCCGAACCCCCAAACATTCAGCATCAATGTCTTGCGTGCATACTTGGTGCTTTCGGCGGCAATCAGCAATCTCCGCAGGGAGCGACCCTTGCCGTAAATCTCCATGACCGTGGTGGCGAGCAATGACGCCAACCGGTTTCGGAATCGGGGCTTCATAGTACGCACAACCCCGTCCCTGCCTGGCACTGCTAAAGGCTGACTGAGCGCATCGAGAAGCCGTTCCTCGTAGTCTGCCATGTCCGCTAGTTGCCTCGAGCGCAACAAGCCCAGATCCAGTAGTCTATCGGCAGTGGCAACCGCCATTTCGAACTGCATCTGACTGCCAAAGATACAGATCGTCGCTTCGTAAAATATTTGATCTTCAGTTAGCAGTCGCCAATCCATCGACAAGTTGCCTTGTGCTGTGATCTCGATGCACATAGCGTCAATGGTACGATTGATGATGTCGGCATTCATGAACCACTCCAGCAAAATTCTGTTGCACAGTAACGAAACACATGTGCTGGAAAGTTGTGTAGGCAGAAATCTACCACCGTTTTGTTTGCTATTGCCAACCGTAGTCTTTGCATCCATGAGGCATAGAACTCCAGGTTGTGCGCTAACGTGCGTGCCTGAAACGAAAGCCCTGCTTCGGACCACGACGTCTGTCTAGCGAAGAAGTCTGCCTGTGACAGATGATAGAGTAGCCCTGTGTTGTGATCAACTACGGTTTGGCACCACTCCAAACCATCAAAGCTGTCCGCTCCCATTGCTGAGTACAGTGCAATCGAAATCGGGTTGCCCGTGCCGAGCAGATGCAGCGCTACGTAGCGAGCAAGTTTGTCAAGCGCGTTGCGAATGGCGAGTACGGTACGGGCACGGTCGATTACACTATCGCCCAGTCGACGTTCCGCAACAGCGAGCATCGAAACATTGGTCTGTGCTGCAACGACACTACATAGGCGTGGCAGATCGCTTGCTTGAGCGTGAATGATCGGCACTATCTGACATGCGCCGGCAGCCGCCTGATCCTCTTGCCAGCGCGTCACCAACAGCGCCACGTGTTCGGTGGCGTCGGCGGGAGGTTGCTGTTCGTCAAAGCCAAAAGCAAGGTCGCAAGGAAAACTAGCCAACATCTGGTGAAAGGCTGGTTGTCGCCATTGGCGCTGAGTATCTTTCCAGAAGCTTTCATAGTTCCCCGAGTCCATCAGGATCACTGCACCGGCATCACGCGACGATCGCAGCAACTTTGCGGCATTTTCTGGCTGAGCGAGCGTGGCGAGATCGAATGCGGACAGCAGATACTGCCCATTGATGCCCACCAGGGAGGAAAGCACCTTCAAGTAATCCTGAGGTGGTAGCGCGGTTTTCACCGACGAAATCGAGGGGAAATAGACCGGCAGCGGGAGGGGCTTGCCGCCGATATTCAGTTCAAGCAGGCGGAGCACGCTCATTCCTTTCCATCCGTCGTCTTGGCAACAACGCTGCGCCGCGATTCGTTGAACCAGTTGGCATGCTCTGTCGAAACGTGTTCCTCGACCCTCTCCGCGAGGGCTATCAGTCGATCAGTCTCAGCCAACCCTTTGTAGGGGCCGGCATTGGAGAGAAACAGGTACTGCTCGTGTTTGAGGCGTTCTGCCGTGGCGCGGTAGGTAACCCACAAGGTCGAGTACTGGTTCATCTGCTGAACCGCTTCCAGCACGGCGATCAAAATACCGGCAATCGATGCAGCCCACTTGGCACATTCGGCGGGCAAAAGGCTGGTCGAGGGGATCAGAACCGCCAGCGTGACCTGCGTGATCTTTAGGCGCTTGTACCAGAGCTGACAATATTGGCTTTTGCTGTCGTACCAGTTCTGTTGATCGATCAAGCGAAACCAGGCAGGATGAGTCTCGACGAACTCAGGCGCCATCGGCTCTCCATGCATATTGCTATTCTCATCGGTGCTCACCTTGTCCCCCTTGTCGTTTATGCAAACACCCTTTCCACCGTAGCGGACAGCAGGGTGGCGTTGACTTGGCGGATGGGTACACATTCACCTATAGGTGCACTGCCTTTCGAAAAGAGCGCTATAGTGGGGCATACCAGCTCAAAGCTCCCCTTTGAAGGCTTTATCCAAGGCCGAGGGCAGCAGGGCATCGAGTTCGGTTATGATTGCTTCTGCGTCTTCTCGCATGGCCGCCATTCGCGTTTTGATCTCACGGAGTTGAAACTGAATCTGCCGCGATGGGAGCGGAAGGCGGAACTTTAGGAAGTGGGCTGGCTTCAGACGACGGCGTCGAACGTTCGTACCTGTGCTCGTCCCTGACAGTTGGGGCCAGACCTCCGGCGACCGAAAGTAGACATCGAGGACTTCGGGCAAGACCATATCCGTGTCTATTTCGAATACTGGGAACTCCGTCGAGACGACCAGACCATCGCACTCGGGTGGGACAACGGCCAGCGCCCCTTCCCATGCCATCAATTTCGGGTAGACGAAATCGCCTTCTCTCAGCCGCGTGAGTTTTGGGTAGGAGAATTCCATGCCTGTCTTGGTAGAGCCTTTGAACACCCCGCGTCCGAAGCAATAGACGCCGGCGAACTCGTATGCGGCATCGGGTTTGACCTCAACATCTGGCGGTCTTAGCCGAACGAGGTTGGACATCTCCACGGGTTTCGAAGATGTTGCCGAATGGATGAGCGAACGGCACAACGCGTCGCCTTCTTGCTCGATTTGGCGGTAGCATTCGCGGGCTTCGTCGATGCGGGCGGACAGGGCCTCCAGCTTCGCCACGATCCGGTCCTGCTCCTTGCGGTCCGGGAGGGGAATCCCGTATTCAAGGACATGACCAGGACGAATCGCCGAGTAGTTCGTTGACCCACGCGCATTGACTTGTTCTTGGAACGCTGCTGTCTTGAGGTAGTATTCAAGGAAAGACCTACTCAAGTGACCATTATGGACAGAAAACAGAAAGTAATGGCTACTTACTATAGCCCCCTCAAGAGTTTCAGGAACTATCCCGAAACCGCCAACTTTGGCATCGATCTCGGCGACCAATAATTCGCCAGCGTGGCAAATCTGCTGCTTCTTTGTCTTGATATCACACCCCATGACTTGATCGCGCAAAACAATCCCGCGCGCACCAATCTGTACTCTGCAGCGTTTATACTGCTTGGTCTCAGCAATCTGAATGAATTCCTTTCGGTGCAAAAGGAGTTCACCCAAGGGAACTTTTTGCCAGCCGTTGGAGGTCATCGTGCCTTCCCACCCGTGGCGGTTGGTTCCGCGAGAATTGCCTTGATTTCATTCATGATCTCGCCGACGCGCCGATTCTTTTCAGTGATGCTGTCGGCGAGTTGTTCGGGTGGCAAGTGTTCGAGGGCTTCGGCTCCGTGCGGATTCTTGATGTCGAGGTTGCAGCCGTTGGCCAGCACGTCCTTCGCTTTCACCTTCCAGGCGTGGGCGTCCTCGCGGCGGCGCTCGGAGCGAAACCATTTGAGCAGGTCGGCGAATTCCTCGTATTGCAGTGGGCTGGTCTTCGTGTATTTCTTGCGTCCTTCTGGAAGGGGCAGTTCATAGTACCAGATGACATCGGTCGGGCCGGAGCGGTCGAAGAAAAGCAGATTCGTCGGAATGGCGGTGTAGGGTTCAAACACGCCCTGTGGCAGGCGCACAACGGTGTGCAGGTTGAACGCCGTCAGCAGTTCTTCCTTGATGCGGCCGCAAACCCCATCGCCGAAAAGCGTGCCGTTGGGCACGACCACAGCGGCGCGGCCCGGCTTGGGCGCGCGCCGGAGTTTGCGCATGATGAGTTGCAAAAAGAGCAGGGCCGTTTCAGTGGTCTGCTTGTCCTCGGCGAAGTTGCTCAGAATACCGCGCTCCTCTTCGCCGCCAAAGGGAGGATTGGTGAGGATCACGTCCACACGATCGCGGTCGCCGATTTCGTTGAGCGGGAAACGAAGGCTGTTCTCGGGATCGATCCTCGGGGCTTCAAGGCCGTGGAGAAGCAGGTTCATTTGGCAGAGCAAGAACGGAAGGGGTTTGGCTTCGCCGCCGAAGATGGACTCCTCCTGAAGGCTTTTGCGGTCCTCGACGGTTTTGACCTGCTTGCCCAGGTGATTGAAGGTCTCGACCAGGAAGCCGCCCGTGCCGCAGGCCGGGTCGAGCACGACCTCGCCGAGGCGGGGATCGGCGGCTTCGACCATGAAACGCACGACGGGACGGGGCGTGTAGAACTCGCCCGAGTCGCCTGCGGCGTCGCGCATTTCGCGCAGCATGGACTCGTAAAGGTGGCCGAGAGTGAAGAGTTCGTCCTGCGCTTCGAAGTGGATGGCGTTGACCTGATTGATAACGTCGCGCAACAGATAGCCGGACTGCATGCGGCAGGTCTGACCACTGAAGACGGTGGAAACCACCTGTTTGCGGCTGCCAGGGCCGTTTTGCAGGCTGCGCAGGTAGGCGAACAGACCCGCTCCCTTCGTCCCATCAGGCCGAACGGCGTCCTCCTGGGAGATGAAGGCGATCAGTTCGGGGCCGGTGATGCCGTTTTCCTGGGCGGCCCAGTCGCGCCAACGGTAAGGGGCGTCGATGGTGGGACGGAATTTCGCCTGGCGCATTCTGGCCCGTGACTCCTCAATCTGTTCCATATCGTCGAGGAACTTGAGGAACATGACCCAGGTCAACAGGGGCAGACGGTCGAGATCGCCGGAGAGTCCCTTGTCCTTGCGCATGATTTTGCGGCAGGACTTGATGACGCTGCCCAGGCGTTCCGCCGTGGTCTTGGGTTGGGTCTTTTTGCTTCGCTTTGCCATTGTCTATCCTTATGCCGCGTAGAGCAATGTTTGCAGTTGCCGCACGGCGTCTATCAGTTGGTTCTCGCCACCAAAATAGCGGGCGATCTGCAGGATATTGCCGTGTTCGCTGATCGGCGGCACCTCAAGCACGTCGGGAATGACGAACTGCGCCGTCCCGTGTTCGGTGTACTTGTCCAGTAGCTCGCAGAGAATCTTGCGCGCCTCCGGGCCGTACTGGTCGAAGAAGTCCTGCTTCTCGGATCGAAGCCGTTGCGCACGCTCGCGCCTGGTGCGGAGCGGCGCGTTGAACGCGATATGACAAAGCAAATCGAGCGGGTCGGCGTCGGGCTGATCGGCGATGGTTGCCAGTTCGTCAAAATCAATGCCGCGCTCCGCCAACTTGTCGATGATCTCACTCCGATGATCGGGATCGGCCCACTGTTCGCGTAACTGGGCGGCATTGCGGTAGAGCGTGCGTACCTTTTCGGCGGTGTAATCGGTGAAGCGCACAACGCGCAGTTGGCTGCCGTCGGCATCGAGTTCATACACCAGGTGCGCGGCGATTTCGACCTGTCCGCCGTCGAAGTAGAATTTACGGCGTTCGGCGGGGCCGTCGTCATCCGGGGGGAGCGTATCGACGATGACCCCGCCGTCGGTCTCCGACTCCTCTTCCGGGGTGAGGACGGTCTCATCCTCGGTCGGCTGACCTTCCTCGTCGATGTGCTGTTCCGTCTCGATCGAGGGATCGCCGTCGAAATCCGGATCAGCGAAGAGTCGCGTGGCCGATCCTGTGTAATCGAGGATGCTGAAAAAATACTTGCCGTAATCGTCGCGGACACGCGTTCCCCGCCCGATGATCTGCTTGAACTCGGTCATGGAATTGATGATGCGCACTAGAACAACATTGTGGACTGTTGGCGCGTCGATGCCGGTCGTGAGCATCTGGGAAGTGGTCAGGATGACCGGCGTGGGGCGTTCGACGTCCTGGAAATTGCTGAGATGTCCCCTTCCGATGCCGCCCTCGTCGGAAGTGACGCGGCAGACGTAATCCGAATTCTGGCTGGTCAGGTCGGTGTTCAGGTTATTGAGCGCGCGGCGCATCTCGTCGGCGTGTTCCTGATCGACGCAGAAGACGATGGTCTTGCCGTATCGGTCGGTCTTCTTGAGGAATTCGGTGAGATGCGCGGCCACGGCTTCAGTCCGCGCCTTCAGGGAAACGACTCGTTCGAAATCGTTGGTGTGGTACTCGTCGTCGGGAATTTCGCGCCCGTAGCGGTCGAGTTCGCCTCGGCTCGGACGCCAACCCGCCGCGTCCCATGTGGTGATGATCCGGTGGACGCGATAGGGTGCGAGGAAGCCGTCGTCGATGCCCTGGCGCAGGCTGTATTGATAAATTGGATCGCCGAAATATCGATAGGTGTCGGCGTTGTCCTGACGACGGGGCGTGGCCGTCATGCCGACCTGGAACGCCGGTTCGAAGTGTTCGAGGATCGCCCGCCAGTTGCTGTCGTCCTTGGCGCTGCCACGATGGCACTCGTCCACGATAATCAGATCGAAGAAATCGGGAGCATATTCGCGGTAAAGGCCGGGACGTCGCTCGTCATGGGCGATGGCCTGGTAGATGGCGAAATACATCTCGCGGCTTTTGTTGGCGACGCCTCCCTCGATCTTCCAGCGGGCGTCGCCGAAGGGCGTAAAAGTCTTGGCCATCGGATCGTCCACAAGGATGTTGCGGTCGGCGAGGTAAAGAATGCGGGGACGTCGGTAGCTGCCGGTGCGGTTCCACCGGGACGACCAGAGTTTCCAGCAGATTTGAAAGGCCACCACCGTCTTGCCTGTGCCGGTGGCCATCGTCAGCAGGATGCGCCTGCGTCCTTGAAGCACCGCCTGAACGGTGCGATTGATGGCGATCTCCTGGTAGTAGCGTGGCGACTTGCCGCTGAGGTGGTAGGCCGGGGTCAACAGGCGGTCGGCTTCCTGAGCGCTGAGAGATTCCGAACGCAGGAGCCGCTCCCAGAGTTCGTTGGGGGTGGGAAAAGCCTCGATTTCACGCTCCAGCCCGGTCGTGTAGTCGAATTCGATAACCCCGTGGCCGTTGGTTGCATAGGCGAAACGCAACCCCAGAATCTCCGCGTAATCCTTGGCCTGTTGAAGGCCTTGGCCATGGGTTGCATAGGATGGCTTCGCTTCAACGACGGCAATCGGCATGTCGGGCCGGAAACGAAGGATGTAGTCAGCGCGCTTGCCCGGCTTGCGACGTCCCTGACGACCGGAAACGATGATACGACCGTCGGTAAAGGTGACCTGTTCGTTGATCCGGTGGGGATCGTCGTCCCAGCCAGCTGCCTGGAGTTTGGGAACAACATAGCGGCGGCAGGTGTCGGCTTCGTTTAAGGCCATGGCTAGTCCTGCCTTACTTGCTCATTTTGCCGCTTCAGCCATTCGTCGATGGACTCTCGATGGAAGCGCAGATGGCGTCCCACTTTTTGAGAAGGAACTTTTCCCTCTCGGACGAGCTTATAAAGCGTCGACTTAGGAATTTTTAGATAAACAGATAGCTCTTCTATAGTCAGGACGTTGTCCAATTTGTTTTCCATCAGAAGCCCTCTGCAGTGTACGGGCAAAATTATCTTAATAATAACTTATTATAGGTAGATAGCTTATGGTTGGTGTCAGTTGATGTCAATTATTTTTTTGAGTAGTCAGCGATCCAATCGAGGGCCAGTTCAGCTCCAAGCTCCATCAGACGATCCGGGACGGCTTTTGTAGGATGCTTCCGGCAATATAGGCCCAGCTAGTCAGTCACTTCCATCGGCTCACACATACCGTGATCAGGACTCATCCAGAGAGACTCGATCCGCCGGGGCCGAGGTCGAGCCCGTCCAGCTCGACGGCGGACGGAAGGAAATGTGGCCAGAGGTATTTTTGCTAGCAGTCAGACCTGCTCGGTGCACATGATCACGAGGTGGGACTTGCGCTCGTCGGGTAGGACAGCTTCGATGTTGAGGGTGCGCCCCTCAAAGATCAGGCGGTGGGTGGGGGTGAGATCGGCGCGGTAGCGCATGGTGACGCGGTGGCTGACCGAGTTTTGCATCTGAGCGGCGGCGAAGTATTCCTCGCCTTTGAGGGCTTCGACCCTCGCCCATACGGTGGCGCGGTCAGCCCAGGTTTCTTCCCAGCCCCCCATGCCATCTGAGACGGCAGTGAAGGATTGGATGATCACCCGGTGGCGATAGGGACCGGCGGGCATCTACACCACCCCGCAAACCAGCCAAGGGTCCAAAAGTCCGTCCAGGAAGTCGCCAGGGAGCGCGCTGACGGATCGCCCGGCAAAGCTCTCCCGCTGCTCATAGAGGCCGGTGACGCGACAGAGCAGCCAGCTCTTGATAGCGTCCGGCGTGGACGAGGCTCCATTGACGGCGGGCCAACCGGTGCGAAAGCTGATGGTCACGGCGTTGTGCCGGCGGCGGATGGCTGGCCACACTGTGCCATAGGCGGGATAGATGCGGCCGAGCAGCCCAGCGGTATCGGCGACATAGTCCGAGGCGGGCATGGTCTGCGTTGCGCCGTCCGGGGCCACAAAGGAGACGGCCTCCACGGCCTGCAAAGGTGGCTTGGGCAATTCGATCGGGTCGTCGCCGCAAGGAAAGTCGTCCAGGGAGAGTTCGTATGTAGCTTCCACGAACTGCCTCCCGGTAAGCTGCTCCCCATGCTGACGCGCGGCAGCAATGAACGTCGCGAGCAGCCCGTCCTCGAGATCATGGTCGATCCTGGCGTGGAGTTTGGCTTCCGCCAGGGTGACCGGCTCCATGGCCGGCGGCGTGATCAGGCGCAGACGTCCGTGCATGGGTTCACCTGCGAACGGGGCGGAGCCGAATAGCCCCGCCTCGTTGGGTTACTCGGAGTTATTCGGTCACCGGGGCCACATGGGCGTGGTCGAGCAGAGCCGTGACGCCGATGGGCGTGCCGGTCCCATGGGTGCCGATGAAGTTCACCACCACGCGGCAGTAGCGTTTGTGCCCGCGATAGGCCGTGGCGTAGACTGCGCTGTCGTCACCGGCATTGTCGATGACCGCGAAACAGCCGTCGTTCGTGCCGGTCGCCGACTTGGCCTGATCGGCCGGGGTCACGTCGGTCCAGGGGCCGCTCACCTTGTCGTCGGCTTCCTCGACTTCGAGTTCGATCTTGTTTGTCTCGGACAGGGGCACGCCGGCCGCGCCCACATTGACCAGCAACAGACAGGAGCCGAAACCCTGCAGGTCCACGGGGTCGGAGGTTTGGTCGGCGTTGTACACGCCCGGGGTCAGGATCTGCGTCGCCTTGAGGTTGCTGGAAAGATCCCGCATGTCGGCCTCCTTTAGCTCGCGGAGAATTTCATGAGCTTCACGGCCTCGAAGTTCTGGACGCCGCCGCCGAAGCGCTCGGTCACCCAGAAGGAGGTGAAGCCCTTGTTGGTGATGTTGTCTCGGATGATGCGCATGCCCCGGCGGCGGTAGATCAGGTAGGCTCGCTTGAAGTCGCCGAAGGCGATGGACAGGCTCCCGGAAGCCACGTCGGGCATGGTATCGTCGGTGCGCACCGGATAGCCCAGAAGCACGCCTGCGATGCCCGCCTGCAGCCCCGGCTGCCAGAGGTAGTTGCCCTGGCCGTCCTTGAACTTGCGGATGGCGGCCAAGGTCAGGTCGTTCAGGAGAAAAGCTCCGGACGCGCGGTACTGGGCCTTGAGCGCGTGGATCAAGTCGATGAGCTTGTCGCTGGGGTTGCTTCCCGCGAACGCGCCATTGCCGCCGGAGAGCACGTAGCCGAGCTTGCCCCAGGCATAGGCATCGTTGCCCACGGCGTCATAGGTCAGCAGCCCACGCGGGCGGGAGACGCCGTTGCCGGTCAGAAAAGCCCCGGCTTCGGCCTCGGCAAAGGCCAGAGCGACTTCCTCCATGAGAAAGGCCTCGACGTTGAAGCCCAGGTCCTCCAGGCTCTCGTTGGTCACCTCGGGGAAGGCGTCCACCTCCCGGGCCTCGAAGGTCAGCAGACTGAACTTCGGCGTCGAGGTGGCCGACGGACTTTCACCCTCGCCACGCCAGGCGTAGGATACGCCGGTGGTGCGCACGGGCTTCTTGTACACGGCGGCGTTGCCCGCGATGGTCTGGGCCATGCCGGAAAGCGCGGACATGGCGCTCACGGTGCGTTCGATGGTCTGGGCCATGTCCTCGGTGAGGAAATAGCCGCCGTCGGGATCGCTGTAGGTGGCCATGGCCTTGCGCTGGATACCGGCCAGTTCCCGGTCGTCGCCCTTGCGCAGGAACTTGCCCAGGGCCTGCTTGTGTTCCTGGGTCATGGGGTCCTGCCCATCGGCTCCAGCACCGGGCCGGTTGGCCTTCTTGGCGACATCGGCCAGGTCCTTGCCCAACCGGGTCAGGTCCTCGTTGATCCTGGTGACCTTTTCCTCCAGGTCGGCAGGGGCGAAGCCTTTTTTCTCGATGGCCGACAGCCGGTCGTCGTTGGCCTGCTTGAACTCCTCGAACGCCTTGTGCTGCTCTTCCAGCAGCTCTCTGATCTCGTCCATGGATTACCTCCTTGCGGACGTCTTGATGGTGGCGATGTTGCGCCGCAGCAGAGCGGCGACCGCATCCGCACCCTCGCCCTCGGCGTCACGCTGAGGCAGGGCCGAAAATCCCTCGGCCAAAACGGCCTTGGCTTGTGTTCTGGAGAACCCGGCCTCACGCAGGGCCCTCTCGGCGAGCCGGATGTCCGGCACGCCCTTCACTTGATTCACCCGCGCCCTGGCGTTGGCCGGAAAGGTCACGGGGCTGATCTCGATGAGCTCAATACGCTTGAGCCGGCGACGGGGTTCACCCGGCTTGCCGCCCGAATCCCACTCCCGGGCCACGTAGCCGATGGACAAGCCGTCGATGGCCGGCCGGGGTTCCATGCGCATCAGGGAGTGAACCTCGCGCCCTCGCGGAGTCTCGGCCAGCCGGCCGGTTACGCGCAGACCCACTTCGTCCTCGGCGATGTCCGTCCAGATGCCGATGGGCGTCAGGTCCTGCGCGCCAAGTCCGAGTCCGCCGTGCTGCAGGAGCATGACCGGCCAGGCGGCCTTGCCCGATCTGGCGTCTGCCAGGCTTTGCGTGAAAGCCCCGGGCAGGATCACGTCGCCGTAGGCGTCCACGTTGCCGAACACGGCTCCGTATCCGGAAAAGGTCATCTGCTCGGCGTCGGTTCCGCCGGGAGCGAACTTGAGTTCCTTCAGGCTACAGTTGAGGCGCTGCATCGGCGGTATCCTCCGCGTTGTCATCGTCTTCCGGCTCGGCCGGATCGGTCATGTTGAGGGGCACGCGGTAACGCTCGCCGCCCTCGTAGGGGTTCATGTCCTCGAACTCGCGCACCTCATTGGGGTTCATGGCTCCGATGCCGTACATCCTGGCGTAGAACTCGGCCCGGTCCTTGGCCGCGCCGCGCAGGAGTCCGTTGAGCATGAACTTGGCGTAGAGCCCCTGGCGGCGCTCTTCCTCGCTGAACAGATTCTTGGCGATGCTCGTTTCGATGCGGCGGCACCAGGGCGAGAGCGTGTGGACCACGTGGGCCAGAAACATCTGCTCGGCGCTGGCATAGGTGGCGGTTTTGTCCGAGTAGCCCACCATGATGGGCAGCACGCGGAAGGCCCGGCAGATTTCCTCGACCTGAAACTTGCGGGTCTCCAGGAACTGGGCCTGATCGTTGGGAGCGGTCATGGAGGTGAACTTCATGCCGCCCCAGAGCACGGCGGTCTTGAAGGCGTTCCCGCCGCCGGCGTGCCGGGCCTCCCAGGACTTGCGCAGGGCCAGGCGCTGCTCCTCGTTCAGGACCTGATCCGTGGACAGGACG
>JAWRKJ010000078.1:0-5303 GCA_040307025.1 Desulfovibrionaceae bacterium
CCCCCCCCCCCCCCCCCCCCCCCCCCCCCCCCCCCCCCCCCCCCCCCCCCCCCCCCCCCCCCCCCCCCCCCCCCCCCCCCCCCCCCCCCCCCCCCCCCCCCCCCCCCGCCGGAGGCATTCTTAATCCAGTTCGTATTCGTCACGCCAGTTGGCGTTGTCCTCGTAGGGGGGCTGGGACTCCTTCTCGAACAGGTCGTTGCCGAGCACGAGGTAGTCCATTTCGGTGCGCATGAAGCAGCGGTAGGCGTCCTCGGGCGTGCACACGATGGGTTCGCCGCGCACGTTGAAGCTCGTATTGACGATGACCGGGCAGCCGTGGCGCTCGCGGAAGGTCTCGATGAGCCGGTGGTAGCGCGGATTGGTGTCCTTGTGCACGGTCTGGATGCGGGCCGAAAAGTCCACATGGGTGATGGCCGGCAAGGTCGAGCGGGTGACGTAGAGCCGATCGAACATGGGCTTGTCCCAGTAGCCGTCGGGCAGGGGCAGGCGCAGGCTCTCGGCCACCGGGGCCACGAGCAGCATGTAGGGCGAGGGCCGGTCGAGCTCGAAGCATTCCGAGGCCGCCTCGGCCAGCACCGACGGGGCAAAGGGCCGGAATCCCTCGCGGTATTTGATCTTGAGATTGAGCTTTTTTTGCATCTCCGGGTTGCGGGGATCGCCGAGGATGCTGCGGTCGCCAAGGGCCCGGGGGCCGTATTCCATGCGGCCCTGGAACCAACCCACCACCTTGCCCGCGGCGATGAGGTCGGCCACGTCCGCGCACAAGGCCTCGAAGTCGTCGAAGTGGCGGCAGGGCGCATCGCGCCGGCTCGTGAGCCGGGCCACGTCCTTGTCCGTGAATTCCGGGCCCAGGTACGAACCGGCCATGCGGTCCCTGGCTCCGGCCGGAAGCGGCGTGCGTTCCTGGTCGAGCCAGATATGCCAGGCGGCCAGGGCCGCGCCCAGGGCGCCGCCGGCATCGCCGGCCGCCGGCTGGATCCAGATGTCGTCGAAAATGCCTTCGCGCAACAGCTTGCCGTTGGCCACGCAGTTCAGCGCCACGCCGCCGGCCATGGTCAGGTTGCGGCAGCCGGAGAGCTCCCTGGCCGTGCGTCCGAGCTTGAGCACCACCTCTTCGGTCACCTGCTGGATGGCCAGGGCCATGTCCATGTATTCCTGGGACAGTTCGGATTCGGCTGCCCGGCGCGGCAGGCCGAAGAGCGTTTCCCATTTGCGGTCGCGGCACATGGTGAGCCCGGTGGCGTAGTCGAAATAGCGCATGTTGAGCAGCAGCGACCCGTCCGGGCGCACGTCCGCCAGTTCGCGCAGGATCTTTTCCTTGTACGCGGCCACGCGCGCCGAGCCCTCGATGCCGTAGGGAGCCAGGCCCATGAGCTTGTATTCGCCGGAATTGACCTTGAAGCCGCAGTAGTAGGTGAAGGCGGAATAGAGCAGGCCCAGGGAGTGGGGGAAGTCGAGCTCGCGCAGGAAGGTGATGTCCTTGCCCCGGCCGACGCCGATGGTGGTGGTGGACCACTCGCCCACGCCGTCGATGGTGAGGATGGCGGCCTCGTCAAAGGGCGAGGGGTAAAAGGCCGAGGCTGCGTGGGACAGATGGTGTTCGGGGAAAAGGATGCGCGGTTTGCCCGGCCCAAGCTTGGCCAGCTCCTCGCGCAGCATCTTTTTCATGAACAGCTTTTCCTTGATCCACACCGGGATGGCCGCCATGAAGCTGACCAGCCCCCGGGGCGCGAAACCATGGTAGGTTTCGAGCAGCCGTTCGAACTTGAGGTACGGCTTGTCGTAGAAGACCACGGCGGCGAGATCGGACAAGCCGATGCCGGCTTCCTCCAGGACATAGGACGCGGCCTCGGTCGGGAAGGACGGATCGTGCTTCTTGCGGCTGAAGCGTTCTTCGTGGGCGGCGGCCACCACCACGCCGTCGCGCAACAAGGCGGCGGCGCTGTCGTGATAATAGGCGGAAAGCCCCAGCAGATATTCAGGCATGGACGCTCCCCGCTAAAAGAGCGTGTAGATGAACGGCGCCACGGCCGTTCCGCTGGTCAGCACCACCAGAACGCCGAAAAGCAGTAACACCAGAATGATGGGCAGCAGCCAGAATTTTTTGCGAACCCGCAGAAAACCCCACAATTCAGCGAGAAATTCCATGAAAAGCCTCCACACGCCGTCGGCTCCCCACCGGGACGCGACGGCGAACGGTTGATGCGGCGTTAGAACGGCTGTTCGATGTCAGCCGACGTAAAGAGGTGGTCCCGGTCGCGGAACACCGAGGTCCGGTCCCGGCCGAAGCGACGCAGTTGCAAGGTATCCTTGCCGACCAGGCGCCGGGAAAGGCCCATGGGCGTCACCACCAGGAAAAAGACCAGGGTCAGCATGACCTTGGACATGACCGTGCCCAGGACATGGGACAGGCCGAACCACAGTTTGGCCAGGGGCTTGAACAGGGCCGGCGCGATCATGTTGAGCAGTTGCAGGCCCGTGGCCAGCAGGATCAGGCGCTGATCCTTGGTAACCAAAAAGACGATGCAGCAGACCAGCACCAGGGCCAAGCCGGTATCCTTGGCCTGGTCCTTGCTGGCCGAAAGCCAGAAGGACGGCTTTGGGGACTTCGTTTCGAGTGAGGACATGCGGTGATTGCTCCGGGTCGGACTCTGTTTGCGCCGAACCGCTGCCGGCGAGAGGCAAGTTTCCCTAACGCGAGGCCAGACGGGCGTCAAGGGCGGGTGCTGCGGGACGGAACGACTTGTCTGGCCAGCCGCTGTCCGGTTCCGGTCCGTACCGGACCGTTCACATGGCACGAAAGATGCTTATTCTAAAGCCAAGCGGAGGTTGCCAACGATGTTTTTTGAAAAATTTATCGTGGTTTGCATGGTGGTTGCGTCCTGCTTCGCCCTGTCCCGCCTGGCCGATGCGGTTATGAAAACCAAACAAGCCCGTCCACAAAGTTAAAAACATAAACGCTCATCTCCCCCACAACCGCGTCTGGTTTCCCCGGCCAGGCGCGGTTTTTTATGTTTCCGGGTCGGAAGGGCCTCCCGGTCCGAGTTCCAGAATACGGCGCAGGGTGTCCTTGGTGATGCCGAGTTCCCGGCAGGCGTCCATGCGCCGGCCGTTGTGGCGCGAAAGCGCGGCCAACACGGCCTGGTGCTTGGCCGCCCGCATGGTCAGCGGGCCGCTGGCGGCCGGGATGTGTCCGGGAGCCGGGCGCAGATAGTCGGGCAGGTGTTCCGGACCGATGCGGCCGGCCGAGCGCAGGATGAAGGCGTATTCCAGGATGTTTTGCAGCTCGCGCACATTGCCCGGATAGTCATGTCGCACAAGCAGGGCCATGGCCGGTTCGGTGAGCCCGGTGACGGCCTTGCCGGTGACGAGATTCAAGCGCTCGATGATGGTCGCGGCCAGAAGCGGGATGTCCTCGGGCCGGTCGCGCAGCGGCGGCAGCACGATGCGGGCCACGCCCAGGCGGTAGAAGAGATCGCGCCGGAAGGTGCCGGCCGCGGCCATGGCCGGCAAATCCCGGTTGGTGGCCGCCACCACCCGGACGTCGGTCGGTATGGATTTCTCGGACCCAAGCGGCTCGAATACCCGCTCCTGGAGGACGCGCAACAGCTTCACCTGGAGCGAAAGCGGCATGTCGCCCACTTCGTCGAGAAAAAGCGTCCCTCCGGACGCCCGCTCGAAACGCCCCTTGCGTTCGGTCTTGGCGTCGGTGAAGGCGCCCCTCACGTGGCCGAAGAGTTCCGATTCGAGGAGTTCGCCGGGAATGGCGCCGCAGTTGACGGCCACGAACGGCCCGCTCTTGCGCGGGCTCAGGTTGTGGATGGCCCGGGCGAAGAGTTCCTTGCCGGTGCCGGATTCGCCCAAAAGCAGCACGGTGGAGCCGCTGGCCGCGATGCGGGGAAGCAGTTCCAGGGAGCGGGCCAGGTCGCGGTTGCGGGTAACGATGTCCTCGACGGTGTAGGCGCCTTCGAGCTCCTTGCGCAGCCTCGCGATGTCCGAGATGTCGCGGAAGGTCTCGACCCCGCCGACAATGCGGCCCGAGGCGTCGCGCAGGGGCGCGGCGCTGATGCTTACCGGCACCTTGATGCCGTCCGGGCGCACGATGAAGATGGACTGGTTGGCGAGCGTCCGGTCGTGTTCGATGCAGCCGCGCAGGGCGCACGAGCCGTCGCACAGGCTCGAATGGAACACGTCCCAGCACTTGCAGCCCAGGGCCTTGTCCGGCGGGATGCCGGTGATGCGCCCGGCCGCCCGGTTGAAAAAGGTGATGTTCCAGTCCGTGTCCACGGTGAACACACCGTCGGCCAGGGACTCCATGATGGCGTCGCAGGGGATGTCGCGGGGCAAGGGCATGGTTGTGCTCGGCTCGGGCGCCGGACCAAGCCGGTACGCCACGGCCTTCCTACCGTTTTTATCACCTGCTGTCCAAGCGGTCGGTCGCCTTGACTTCCGGTCGGGGGCGACTCATGAAGCGCACTGGCGCACTGCACCGTTCCCGGGCCGGACGCCCCAAGCCAAGGAGTTCCCATGCTCATGATCGGCACGCCGTGCTACAGCGGCATGGTCACGGTCAATTACATGCGCTCGCTCATCCAGATGATCGGCTTCCTGGAACAGAAGGGCGTCAAGACCGGGCTTTTGACCCCCTGTCAGGAAAGTCTCATCACCCGGGCGCGCAACCTCATCGCCAACGAGTTTTTGCGCCAGAAAAGCTACTCGCACCTGCTTTTCATCGACGCGGACATCGGCTTTCCGCCGGAACTGCCCTGGAAGTATCTGGAAGCCGACAAGGATGTGGTCTGCGGCATCTATCCGGTCAAGCATCTCGACGTGGACAAGCTGCGCTCCATCGATTCCAAGGCCCTGGGCCGGGTGGCCGAGGCGGCGTCCATGCACTACGCGGTCAAGCTCAAGCCCGGCGGCCGGCCCGACCCGATCACCGGCCTGCTTCCGGTCGAGTACGGCGCCACCGGCTTCATGCTCATCAAGCGGCAAGTGTTCGAACGCATGGCCGAAGCCTATCCGGAGCTCGTCTTCGACTACGCCTATACCAACGACGAGCACGAGGGCAACGTGGCCTTTTTCGACACCTACATCGACCCGGAAACCAAGGAATATCTGCCCGAGGACTATGCGTTCTGCCGGCGCTGGACCAGCATCGGCGGCGAGATCCATGCCGACATCCACAGCGTGTTCACCCACGTGGGGGCCCACGACTACACGGGCAATTTCACGGCCTTTCTGACCTACCTCGGCCGACCCGGCAACGCCAAGGCCTGAATTCCCCTTTCGGGTGGTCCAGG
>JAWRKJ010000079.1:0-10003 GCA_040307025.1 Desulfovibrionaceae bacterium
CGAACGGTTGTGGCGGGAAAATCTGGACGTGCTCAAACGCGATTTGCTGGACAAGGATGCCGCCTTGCGTTCCGGTTCGGAGGGGGAAGGGGAATAAGCGCGCCGGGATGGGTTTTTTACGGTGCCTTTGGGATGTTCAGAGGCACCGGTTGCGGAAATGAGACTATCTCCAATCAACCACAACGAAAAGAAAAAGAGGCGTCATGGAACACAAGCCGATCCTGCTGACTTTGGGCGATGCCAATGGGCTCGGGCCGGAGCTTGTTTGCCGCCTGTTCACGGACAGGCCGGCTCCGGAACTCCCGGTGGCGTTGATCGGCTCGCGGGCCAGCCTGGACTGGCATGCCGCGCATCTGGGCCTGCCGCGTTTTTGGAAATCGCTTGACAGCTTGGCCGATCTGGCCGGCGCTGCTCCCGGGGTGTATCTGGTGGAACCGCCGCGCGTGGCCGGTCTGCCCGTGACCCCGGGCCAGGAAACACCCGAGGGCGGGCTGGCGGCCGGTTTGGCCCTGGAGACGGCGCTGGAGGCCCTCACCGTCCATCCGGATTGGGGGCTTGTCACGGCGCCGCTGTCCAAGCGCGCTCTCAATGCCGCCGGATTCGCCTTTCCGGGGCACACCGAGTTTTTGGCCGAACGTTCGGGCGTGGGGCGAAGTGGCGTGTGTATGCATCTGGGCGGTCCGGTCCTGCGGGTGAGCCTGGTCACCACCCACCCGCCTTTGGCCAAGGTGCCGTCCCTGGTCACCTATGACCGGGTTGCGCGCTGCCTGGAGCTGACCTGGGGCCATGTGCAGCGTCTGTGCGTGGCCGACAAGCCGGTGGCCGTGTGCGGTCTCAACCCCCATGCCGGGGAAGGCGGGATGCTCGGACGCGAGGATGAGGAAGTGGTGCGGCCGGCCGTGGCCGCGGCCGTGGGCAAGGGCGTGTCGGCGGTGGGGCCGCTGCCGGCGGATACGGTCTTTTACCGGGCGGCCAAGGGCGAATTTTCAGCCATTTTGGCCATGTACCACGATCAGGGGTTGCCGTCGCTCAAGCTTTTGCACTTTCATGAGACCGTCAACGTCACCCTGGGCTTGCCCTTTGTGCGCACGTCGGTGGGGCATGGTACAGGCTTCGACCTCGTGGGCACGGGCCAAGCCATGACCACGAGCCTGGCCGCGGCCTTTGATCTCGCCGAGCGGCTGATCAGCCCGTGCGTCGTGGGGTAGCGCAGGGGGGGCTTCGGTCCCTCCTGGACGCTGGAGGCGTCTCTTTCTCTTCTCTCCGCCCCTTTCTAGGCCACGACCCAGACCGCCAGGTCCTTGGCGGCGTGGATGATCTTGCTCGATACGCTGCCGAACAGGAATTCCTCCTGGCGCGACACGCCCCGGCGGCCGACCACGACCGTGCCGAAGCCGCCTTCCTCGGCCAGCCGCAGCACTTCCAGGGCGATGCTCGTATTGATGCTGCATTCCCGGGATTCCCGCAGGGGGGAGCGGCAGCTTTCCACGAACTTCGTGGTCACGGCCGAGGCGGACAAGCCCGCCTCCAGGAGCAGATCCCGGGCCTTGTCGAGGGATTGGCGCAAGGCATTGGCCTTGACCGCGCAGCTTTCCTTCCAGGCCGCGTCATCGGCAAACAGGTCCCGGTCCGGCGGCCGCTCGATGGCCACGACTTCCACGTGGCAATCCGTCCGGCCACCGGTCATGGTGGCGGTGTAGGCCACGGAGCGCAAGGCGTTTTCCGAGCCGTCGAAGGCGATGAGGATTTTTTGGGTGTTCATGGAGTCTCCCGGGTGGTGTCGGGTGCGCGATCAAGGGCTTGGCGCGCCTGTTCGAGGTCATGTATCAGGTCCTCTGAGCTGTCGTAATAGACATGGGCGGCCAGGGAGAACCGACGCAACACATTGCTGAGTTCGGTCGGGATATACGGAAAGAGTTTTTGCAGATTCACGATGCGGTTGGGGAACATGATGGAGCAGTCCTCGGGCACGATGTCGGCGGCGATTCTCGGGCCCACGGACTGCACGGTATGCACGCCCATGCCGGTGATGAATTGCAGTATATTGCCGAGCCCGAAGAGATCCAGACCGAACGGGCTTTCCCGAAAATCGAAGGTATAGTCGAAATCGATCCAGCAATAGCGGCCGGTATCGTAGTCGACATAGAGGTGGTCACGCCGGATGTCGCCGTGTTTTTCTCCCAGGCTGTGCAGCCAGGCAATGGCTTGGCAGGCCTCGATGAACCGGCCGAGGATGTTGGGGAAGAGTTCCCGGAAATAGACCGCATGGGGCATTTCCAGGGCCTCGATGCGCTCATCGAGGCGTTTGCCGGACACGACATCCAGGATGCGCACCGGATTGTCGTGGTCGTCGGGCAGGGTCACGCCCTGCATGAAGCGCGGGTCGCCGTGGACCAGGGCGAGAATCCGGGATTCCTTGCGCGGACTGCGGGTACAGGTGACGCTCATGCTGCCGATGGTCATGGGAAAGGACTCGTGGAAGACGAGCTTGATGATTTTGCGTTCCCCGGTGTCCAGGTCGCGGCAGCGTTTGACCCAGAACTTGGGATCTTCCATGCCGAAGCGCCGTTCCGCCTCGTCGCGCAGCACCAGGAATTTTCGTGTGCCCAGATCGATGACATCGCCGGGGCCAATATCCATGAATTCGGATGTGTCGGTGTAGATTTCGCCGGCATGGCGGGCCGGGAAATCCGGGGCGAGTCGGGCGAGCAGGTCTCTGGCTGACTGGGGCACGGCAGCGTCCTCAAGTATCGAATAGACAATGCAGCATGCCCGATTTTCGGTATCGGGGCAATGGCGAGAGGCAGGCCAAGGGATGCACGCAGCGTGCGTCAGAACGGCTCGGGCAAGGCGTGACCGATGGCGCCTTCCAACCGGCCTTCTACAAGGGCCAAGGCGGTTTCGCGGCACAGATCGAGCCACCAGTCCGTCGGCCGGGCCAGCTGGCGGACCAGGACCCGCGACAACGCAGGCAGCCCTGGACCGGCGAAGGGCGTGACCGCACGTGAAAGATCCCGGCCCAGGCGGTCCAGGCCGGGAGCGCGGGCGGCAGGATCGTGGGGCAGGGCGGCCAGGGCTTCCTTGGCCAGTTCCATGAACCGGTCAGAGGCCAGCGGGGTGCCGGCCATGGGCTCCTGGGCGGCGGCATGTCCCGCCCGGGCTCCGAACACCTGGGTGGCCGTGACCATGGCCCCGCCCAGGCGGTTGGCGCCGTGCATGCCACCGGCGCATTCGCCGGCCGCGTAAAGGCCAGGCACGTTGGTGCGGCCCCAGGCGTCGATGGCCGCGCCGCCGTTGCCGGCATGGGCAAAGAGCGCCAGGGACAACGTGTGGCCATTGCGCCGTACCCGGACGATGCCGTCGGGTCCGGCTTGTCCGGCCAGGGCCGCGTCGAGCAATGCGTCGGGTCGGGCGTAGGCGCAGGGGCAATGGGTGGCCCGCTCGGCGGCCAGTTCGGCCAGCTGGGCCCGGGGATGAGCGGCCAGGGGATGGACCTGTCCCGAGTCCATGACCAAGCCGAAATCGGCTGTGAAAGCGGTTTCGGGAGAAAAATAAGCCCGGTCCGGCAGGGTGCTCCAAAAAAATTGGAGATACCCCGGATTGACGAGGGAAGCGCCGGCCCGGCGCAGCAAGCCCAACCCGTAGCCGGGATTGCCCGGGCCGGCCAGATGGCGGGCGAAAAGCGGTGCCGGCCCGCCCAGCGCCATGACCGTGGCGGTGGCACGGAGGGCCAGGGCCCGGGAGGCGCCCCGGGACAGGAGCAGCGCGCCCCGCACCCGGCCGTTGTCATCGGCCAGGATCGCCGCCACCAACCAGTCCGGCAGCCAGTCCACACCGAGGCTGTCCAAGCGGTTGCGAAAGGCCGCGAAAAGCGGTGGCAGATTCCTGACCAGGGCGGCCCGGTGGCTGGTGGGCGAAAAGCACCCGACTTCGCCCTCGGTACCGGCTCCCGGCTCCCGGTCAAACCGAACGCCCAGGGCTTTGAGATCGAAAAAACGCTCCAGGCTTTCGGCGGCCAGCACCTCCACCAGCTCCGGCATGACCGAACCCGGAGCGGCCAGTCCGACCACCTCCCGGAAAAAGGCTTCCCGGTCGGCGTCGGTCCGGCAGACCTGCATGCCCAAGGCGTTGTTGGGGTTGGCAAACGAGGAGCCGGTCGGCCCGGAGCGGGCCGTGACCACGCTCACCCGACAGCCGGGATGAGCCAAACGGGCGGCCAGGGCGGCGCGCAACCCGGCCAAGCCGCCACCGAGCACCACCACGTCGGTCGCGTGGCGCAGCAGGGGAATTTGGGACAAGGTGCATGGAACTTTTGACATGAAGGCTTCCAAGCCTGGCGTATTGAGGTTATAACCGCCGCTATTCGTGACGCAAGCAACTTCAATGCCATACTGCGGAGCCTGAACATGTCCTCTTCCCTGTTGCGTCCCCTGTTCCTTTTGTTGCTGTTGCCTGCGCTGACTGCCTTGACGGCGGGCTGCCAGGCCGAACACATTTCGACCGGGCGTGGTTTCGGCAACACTGTCTCCGAGACGCGGGCGGTCTCTGCCGCGCCTTCACCGCTGGTTGGTTCGGAGCAACTTGTCCTGGTCGTGACCAAGGACTGGAACGCCGATCAGGCCTGGCTGCGCCGTTTCGAGCGCACGGCCGGTGGCAAGTGGCGCCCCCAGGGCGATGCCGTGCGGGTCACGGTGGGGCGAAACGGCTTGGCCTGGGGGCGGGGACTGCACGGCGCGGCCCTGGGGCCGGGACCGGTCAAGGTCGAGGGCGACGGCCGGTCGCCGGCCGGGGTGTTCACCTTTGCCACGGCCTTCGCCTATCAGCCGGAAGAACTCTGGAAACCGGTCAATATGCCCATGCACAGGGTGACGGCGCGGACCGTGTGCGTGGAGACCATCGATTCGAAGTCCTACAACCGCATTGTGGAAGAGGATGACCAGACCCCCCGGGACTGGGTGCAGACCGACAAGATGTTGCGTCCGGACGGCCTGTACCGCTACGGCCTGCTCGTGAACAACAATGCCCCGGACACCGAGCCCGGAGCCGGTTCCTGCATCTTATTCCACATCTGGCGGCGTCCCGGCGCACCGACTGCCGGTTGCACGGCCATGAACACGGCCGCCATCCAGGTGATTCTGGCTTGGCTCGACAGCGCGCGCCAACCGATCCTCGTCCAACTGCCCGAGGCGGAACTGGCCCGGCTGGCCCCGCGGTGGGGCGCGCCGGAATTGGCCGTCGTCCCGAAGTCGGACGACCAATAGGACCGCCGCGCGATCACGCGCCCCCGTTTGGCCGCGTTTGCGCACCGCCTTACGAGACTCCTGGGGCACAGGGGCATTGCCAGGCCGAGACGCTTTCCAGTATGATCGCCGCCATGTCACGCACGATGGAATGGGGCAGTATTGCGCTCGTTATCTGCATGGTGGCGATGGCCGAGTTTTTGGGCACCAAGGACGTCATCTTCCCGGAAATTGCGGCGTTGGCCTTTGGTGCGTGGGTGCTGGAGGAACGTCCCTGGTCCGGGCCGGCCTGGACCATTTGGTTCTCGCCGACCTTGGGTGCCCTGACCGGCGTATTAGTGCTCCAGTTCCTGCCGTATCCGCTGCTCGCCCTGGTGGGTATCGCCTTTGCCCTGGTCCTGCTCGAACTGCGTCTGACGCGCTCGGCCATGTCGCCGGCGTTGTCCGCCACGGTTCTGCCGATCATCACCGATATTCGGGGCTGGGTCTATCCTGTGTGCGTATGTGTCATGACCGGCGGTATTGCCTGGTTGGCGCACTGCCGGGACAGAAAGCGGCCCAAGTGTGGGCGGGCGGTGTCGGAGCGCGCGCTTGCGGCTCCCCTGACCTGGCGGCACATCATGGCGACCGTGGCCCACCACGGGAAACTGGTCTTTTTTCTGCTGGCCGTGGCGCTGCTCGCCGTCGAACTCAACTGGCTCTACCTTATCGCGCCGCCGCTGCTGGTGGCCTTTTTCGAGCTGACCGAGCCGAAAAGTGCCCTGCGCAGGCAATCAGCCGGGCGATTGCTTTTTTTTCTGACCGCCGCGTCTCTGGGGGGAGCCGTCTGGGTGCTGCTCGTGGTCCGGCTGCTTTCCTGGCCGCTTTGGGTGGCCGCCGGGCTGGCCGTGGCCACGGTCTTCGCCTTGGTCCGGCTGTGCCGCATCGCCTCGCCACCGGCCTTTGCCCTGGCGTTGTTACCGTGCATCCTGCCGGCGACGGTCGTTCCTTGGTATCCGCTCCAGGTGTGCCTGGGGGGACTGCTTTTTCTGCTCGCCAGCCGGATCGGCTTCAAGGCGGTCTGACAGCCGGCGGCAGGGGCAAGAGGCTGGTCAGGCCGCCGGTTCCGGGGGCTTGCCCTGCTTTTTGAGGGAGTAGTTGAGGAGCTTGCGGGCCTCGACAAAGCACGGAGACAGGCGCAGGGCCAAGCGTGAGGCCCGTTCGGCCTTGTCCCAGCGCTGCCAGTCCAGATAGACCCGACCCAGGTTGAAGTAGAGATTGGGATCGGTCTTGGCGTATTCCACGGCGCGCATGAAATACTTTTCGGCAATGTCGTACTTGTGGAGCTTGCGCAGCACGATACCGATGCGGTTGTAGTGGCGGATCTGGTCCGGGCTCAGTTCGATGGCCTCATCGAGGTATTGGAAGGCTTCCTCGAAGAGCTCGCCGCCGATGAAAAGCTCGGCGATGCGAGCCTTCAGGTCGGCGTCCCGAGGGAATTCCCGGGCCAGTTTGTCGAGAACCGCCCTGGCCTCGTCGTAGCGCTTCTCCTCGATGAGGAGCTTGCCCTCGGCCAAGCCCTGCTCGATGCGCTGCTCCTTGTCGGCAATGATGTCCTTGGCTTCCTCGACCGCATGGGCCTGGAGCTCGGAGAGCAGATTGAGCAGGGTATCGGCCAGTTCCTTTTCCGTCCCCGGGGAATAATTCAGGATGAGGGGATAGATTTGGCGCAGGTTCCGGTCGCCATTGAGCAATAACACCGCGTCGAGAATGAGTTTGTTGAACTCTTCCCGCTCGGCCTTTATTAAGGGCGTACGCAACATCGCCATGATGGCCTCGTAGAGGGCCGACACGGCGGGCAGGGGCTTGCTCTGCTTGAGATAGGTCCCGACCTTGTTGATCTGGGCCCTGGCTTTGGTCAGTTCGGAGGACATGGTTCTCCGGCGTTCCTGCTCCAGTGGTTATTTTCCGGTCTCCCTGCGGACGATGTTGCGAAAACGGGTAAAGAAGTACCGGCTGTCATGGGGCCCGGGTGCCGCCTCGGGATGGTACTGAATGGCGATAACGGGCCGTTTTTTGTGCGCGAACCCTTCCAGTGTACCGTCATTCAAATTGACGTGCGTCAACTCTACGTCGGACAAGCTTTCGATGTCCACGCAAAAACCGTGGTTTTGCGAGGAAATTTCAATGCGGCCGGTTTCGAGATCCTTGACCGGATGGTTGAGTCCGTGGTGGCCGAACTTGAGCTTGTAGGTCTTTCCGCCCAGGGCCAAACCGAGAAGTTGGTGTCCCAGACAGATGCCGGCCACGGGATATTCTTTGACCAGGGTCGAGGCCGTTTCCACCAGTTCGGGCAAGGCGGCCGGATCGCCGGGACCCGGGGACAGGAAGATGGCATCCGGGGACAAGCGGCGCACCTGTTCGGCTGTGGTGGTGTAGGGCACGATGAGCATGTCGAAGCCCTGGGCGGTCAAAAGCCGCATGATGTTCCACTTGATGCCCATGTCGAAGACCACGAGCCGGGGGCCGTCGCCGGGCCAGGCATACTGGCCGTCGGTGATGAGGGCGGGCTTGATGCCGTGGCCGGTCCAGACAAAGGGCGCGTCGCAGGTCACCCGTTCGGCCAGGCCCAGGCCTTCCATGGTGGGCAGGCCCTTGGCCGCGTCCACGAGTTTCTGGGGATCGGCCACGTCCGTGGACAGGTAACCGCGCATGGCGCCGTTGAGGCGCAGATGGCGGGTGAGCGCCCGGGTGTCGATGCCCTCGATGCCCATGACGCCCTGGCCTTTGAGGTAATCGGGCAGGGTCATGGTGGAACGCCAGTTGGAGGGCTCCTTGCAGCACTCCTTGACGATAAATCCGGCCACGCGGATCTTGCCGGACTCCACATCGTGGGGATTGACCCCGTAGTTACCCACATGGGGATAGGTCATGCACACCATCTGTCCGGTATAGGACGGATCGGTCAGCACTTCCTGGTATCCGGTCATGCCGGTATTGAAAATCACCTCGCCGCCGGCTGTGCCCTCGCCGGTAAAGGTGTGGCCGTGAAAAAGCGTGCCGTCTTCGAGGGCCAGGATGGCTTTCATGCGTGTCTCCGAGAGTGGTGGTAAACGCCGTCGTCCGCCAGGGGCGGTCTCGGGCAGGGTCCGTGGGCGGGCGTCCGGGACAACGGCCGGACTCCCTCCCGGGTTGCGCTCAATTAAGGCCTCTTGGCCCGGCGCGCAAGTCCCAGTTCCATGAGCCTCGCGATCAGGGCGGCAAAAGACAGGCCGGCCACCCGGGCCGAACGGGGGAGCAGACTCGTTTGGGTCATGCCCGGCAAGGTGTTGACCTCGAGCAGCATAAGCCCGGCCGGTCCGTAAATAAAGTCCGCCCGGCTGTAGCCGTCGAGTCCCAGGGCCTTGTGGGCGGCGCACGTCGCCTGGCCCAGGTCCCGGATCAACCCGGCATCCACCGGAGCCGGACAGATCTCGTCCGCCGCCCCAGGCTCGTACTTGCTCGTATAATCGAAAAATTCCCCGGCCTTGGGCCGGATGAGGATGGGCGGCAAGGGCTCGTCGCCGAGCACCGCGCAGGTGAGTTCCGGCCCGCTGAGCCCCTCTTCGATCAGGGCCGCGTCGCCCGAGGCGAAAATGCGCTCGAGGGCCGCCGGCAGATCGGCCGGATCGCGCACCAGGGACATGAGGATGCTCGAACCGCCGAGATTGGGTTTGACGAACCAGGGCGGATCGAAATCCGGTCGGTAACCGGCCGCCGGTTGTTCGGTCAGGAAATCCCAACGCGGCGTGGGCAGGCCGGCCCGGACGAAAAGCTGCTTGGACGCGGCCTTGTTGAGGGCCAGGAACGACCCGGCCGGACCGCTGCCCTGGTAGGGCACGCCCACGGCGTCGAGCAGGGCCTGGGGCAAGCCGTCCTCGCCCGGGGCGCCGTGGAGGTTAAGAAACGCGAAATCGCTCGCCTGGGCCGCGTCCACAAAGCCCGGAAAGTTGCGGGACAGATCGTGCAGACGGACGTCGTGTCCGAGTTCGATCAGGGCCTTTTCGATCTGGGCCGCGCCGGACAGGGAGACGTCGCGTTCACTCGACCAGCCTCCGGCAACCAAAAGTACATTCATGGAGATCCATGCCCAAAGTTGCGGCCAGGGCGTTTTCGATGGCCTCGGCCTGGTGGAAGGATTCACGGATACGCGACCGGATATAGTCCGTTTTGCCGTAACGCACGAGCAGGTCGTCGAACCGGGCTTCCAGGGTTACAATCTGATTGTGTTTGACGCGTTTGTCGCTGTAAATGAGCGTCAGCGGCAGAAAATGTTCCCGGATATCGAGCTTGCCGGGCCAGGAGACGTGGCAGACCACGCCTTGGGCCAGGGCGGCGTTGCCGGTCAGCTCCTGGACCCAGGCCCCGCCGAGCTGGCAATGGTTGCCGCCATGGCGTATGGTGTACGTCTTGGCCAGATCATGGAGCAGGGCGGCCGCACGCACGGCGCCCACATCGACGGAAACGCCCGCTTCCAGGGCCCGCTCGGCCAGGGCCGTGGCCACGCAGGCCACGAGCAGGCTGTGGGAGCGGACGTTGGGCAGCATGCCGTAGGCGTCCCACAGTTCCAGGCACTGGGCGTCCGACGGCACGAAAGACACGGCCGGCGGATCACTGGCGGGACATCCGGTCCAGGACCGGGCGGCGGGAAGATGCGGCTTGAGATCGTGGCTCGTATCGGACATGGGAAACGCCGGGTTGCCGACGGGTTGGTGCGCTTGGCCGTCGGCAATCGATCTGATAGC